>NZ_JBSFGK010000169.1:0-9477 GCF_053596495.1 Kitasatospora sp. NPDC001683 | reverse complement strand
CGCAGCAGGAGCAGGGCGGCCAGTGCCTGCTCGGGGCCGGTTCGGGCGGTGGGCGTGGACGTCGCCCCGGTGTCCTGCGCGGTGCGGACGGCCTCCTCCATGGCGGCGAGCGCCGCGACGGCGGCCAGGAAGGACGCCGGACCCCTCGGCGTTCCGCCGCCGGCGGCGGATGCTTCGGGCCACTCTCTCATCAGTGTCACTCCTTTGGTGACGGCAGGATTTGTCATCGGATGCATGACATGGTAGAACGGTTTCAGGTGAAGCGCACTGGCACCCATCGATCAGTGGAGGTGTTTCGCGATGCTGATGCGCACCGACCCGTTCCGCGAGCTGGACCGGCTGACCCAGCAGCTCTTCGGCACGACCGGTACCTGGTCGCGGCCGACCCCGATGCCGCTGGACGCCTACCGCGCCGGCGACGAGTACGTGATCTGCTTCGATCTGCCCGGCGTGGACCCGAACGCGATCGACATCGATGTCGAGCGGAACACGCTGACCGTCAAGGCCGAACGCCGTCCCCGCCACGAGGGCGAGGACGTGAAGTGGGAGCTGTCCGAGCGCCCGCTCGGCGTCTTCTCTCGGCAGGTCATGCTCTCCGACACGCTCGACCCCGAGGGGATCACCGCCGACTACGACGCCGGCGTACTGACCCTGAAGATCCCCGTCGCCGAGAAGGCCAAGCCCCGCAAGATCGCCATCGGCCACAGCGGAAACCGCAAGGAGATCAAGGCCTGACCACGTCCCTGCGCCGTTCCGCGCCGCCCGCACCCCCCGAGCGGGCGGCGCGGAACACGTCCATGTCGGAGGTGACGTTCATGGACTGCTCGGGCCTGAGCGTCCTCGTCCAGGCCCGCAACCAGGCCGACCAGCGCGGCGGGCGGCGCGTCCGGCAAGGGGCCGGCAGGCCCGTGGCCAGGCTGCTCAAGCTCACCGGCCTCCACCGTCGCTTGGCCGCCGGATTCTGATCGGCCCCCGCACGCCCACCCCGGCCGGCCCGGCAGACCCGGTTCCGCCTTCATGTGGGCACGCTGCTGGTGGAGACCGGATTCCTCGCGATCTTCCTCGGCAATGCGGACGTCGCCCCGCCGGTCCTGGTGCGGTGGCCCGCTCGTCCACGAGCCCTGGCACTTCGGCCGTGTGGCGAGACCGAGGAGACCACGAGCTGACGGGAACATCGGTCGCTCAGGGCCCTCCAGGCCCCGGGTGACAACCGCATCAGGTCGCCGACAAGCCCGGCCCGTGGTGCCGGGCCTGGTCCAGGTCGGCTTCGAGTTCCTCAACTCGGGCCTGGAGCTCGAGTACCCGGCGCGCGCCTTCGAGAGTGAGGCCCTCGCTGATCAGCTTCATCAGGGCGGCGACACGGTTGATCTCCCGGCGCGAGTACCTCCGCTGGCCGCCCGCCGAGCGGATGGGCACCACCGCGCCCAGCTCGTCCAGTCGCCGCAGGAAAGCGACCTGGACGTGCAGCATGGCGGCGACCTGCCCCACTGTGTACAGTGCGGCATCCGCGTCATCAATGGGCAGCTCCACCACCGCGACCTCACCTCGCCGCTCGCTGAAACCTCACTTCCACGTTACAGATTTCCTCCAGCCACGGCCTCGACTCACTCTTCTTCTGCGCAGGAGCTGCGTGGCGCGGGCGGGGGCGGTACGGAGCTTGGTGAGGATCCGCCAGGTCTTGAGGGGGCGAAGCCGTGTTCGACGGGGGCGCGGCCGACGGCGAGGACTCGGTTGGTGGTCTTCTCGCCGGGGGTGAGCTTGTGAGTGCGGCCGGCGTGGAAGCCGGTGACGATCACGAGGTCGCGTACGTCGTCGTCCAGGCCGCGGAAGCCGAGGTCCGCCAACGCCCCGAGTGCTGAATCAGCTTCACGGGATGCCATCGGCAGTGCCTGAAGGCAGCCGTCTCCTGGGCTCGCCCCTCGTTTTCGCATCCCTTTGGCGGCCCCGTCACACAGGGCGGACAGTGGAACCAGGGCACCAGGGAAGCGAGATGATCATGGACCGTTATCCGCCCATCGCCGACCATGGTCTCGTCGGAGACCTGCAGACCGCTGCTCTGGTGTCGTCCCAGGGGGTCGTCGACTGGTTCACGGCTCCGCGGTTCGACTCGCCAAGCGTCTTCGCTGCTCTGCTCGACCATGACCGCGGTGGCTACTTCCTGTTCGCGCCGGAGAGCCGGAACGTCACCTGCAAGCAGCTCTACTACCCGGACAGCGCAGTCCTGGTCACGCGGTTCATGTCGCCGGACGGGGTCGGTGAGGTCTTCGACTGCATGCCACCGGATCGCACCGGCACTCCCACTGACAGGCACGTGCTGCTACGCGGCGTGCGGGCGGTACGTGGCACGGTGCACTTCACTTTGGAGTGCCGTCCACGCTTCGACTACGGCCGTGCCACCCACCATCTCGACCTGCAGGACAGTACGGCCACGTTCCGGGCACCGAACGTCACCGCCCATCTGCAGAGCACCTTCCCCCTGCAGCAGGACGGCAACGACGTGCGGGCGGCGGTGACCCTGAGCCCAGGTGAGGTGGCTGCGGCGGTGTTCACCGTCGGTGGTCCCGGTGGTGACCCTCCGCCGCCGGTCACCCCAGGCGGGGCGATGGAGCGGTTCTGGGACGTCGTGGACTTCTGGCAGCGCTGGGTGCGCCGCTCCGACTACCGCGGCCGGTGGCCGAGCATGGTGCATCGCTCGGCCATCACGCTCAAGCTGCTCACCTACGCACCCACAGGCGCTCCTGTCGCCGCGGCCACCATGGGGCTGCCCGAGCAGATCGGGGGTGAACGCAACTGGGACTACCGCTACACCTGGGTCCGCGACGGCTCCCTGTCCGTGCGTGCCCTGCTCGACCTGGGGTTCGACGAGGAGGCGGCGCAGTTCACGCGCTGGTTGGGAGACCGACTCCAGGCCCACGAAGGCGCCGACGGCGAGCCGCTGCAGATCATGTACCGCGTCGACGGGGACCCTGAGCTGCCGGAAGAGGTTCTCTCGCACTTCGAGGGCTACCGGGGTTCGTATCCGGTGCGGCTGGGGAACGCGGCGGCTGATCAGCTGCAGCTCGACATCTACGGGGAGGCGCTCTATGCATTGTCGGAGGGGCGTGAGGTCGCCAGGGAAGGCAGCTACCACGGCTGGAAGAACGTCGCGCGGACGCTGGACTGGCTCGCCGGTTCCTGGGACCGCCCCGACGAGGGCGTCTGGGAGACCCGTGGCGGGCGCCGGGACTTCACCTTCAGCCGGGTGATGTCGTGGGTGGCCCTCGACCGGGGGTTGCGCCTGGCGAGGGAGCACAGCCGTCCTGCCGACGCCCCTCGGTGGACCGCGGCTCGCGACGCGATCCTGGAGCAGGTGATGGAGCGGGGCTGGAACGATAAGGAGCAGGCGCTCGTCCAGCACTACGGAAGCGATGTCCTCGACGCTTCGCTGCTGCTCATCCCGCGTGTCGGGTTCCTGGCGCCCAGGACGGTGAGCTGGCTGTCGACCCTGGACGCGATGGAGCGCAGGCTGGTGTCGGACAGCCTCGTCTACCGCTACGACCCTGCGGCCTCCCCGGACGGGCTGCGGGGCTCCGAAGGCACCTTCAGTCTCTGCACCTTCCTCTATGTCGACGCTCTTGCCCGCGCCGGGCGGATTCGTCCGGCGCGCTACGCCTTCGAGAAGATGCAGACCTACGCCAACCACGTCGGCCTGTTCGCCGAGGAGATCGGTCCCAGTGGCGAGCAGTTGGGCAACTTCCCGCAGGCTTTCACGCATCTGTCGCTGATCATGGCCGCCACCACCCTGGACGATGCCCTCGATCAGCAGCGTGACTGAGAGTCAGCCAGGGTCCCGCCTGTCGGCGTACAGCGGTTCAGCCGCCGGTGGCGAAGCCGGGGAAGAGGGTCATGCCACCGTCCACGTAGAGGGTGGTGCCCACCACGTAGTCCATGAGGTCCGAGGCGAGGCCGACGACCGCGTGGGCGATGTCCTCGGGATCGCCGACACGCCCGTAGGGAATCAGCTGCAACAGGTCCTTCTCCGCGTCGGGAGTGTCCCAGGCGTCGCGGTTGATGGGCGTCCTGATGGCTCCCGGCGCAATCGCGTTGACCCTGATCCGGTGGGGCGCGAGCTCCTGGGCGAGTGTCGCCATCATCATCTGCACGCCGCCCTTGGAGGCCGCGTAGTTGACGTGGCCGGCCCAGGGGATGAGCTGGTGCACCGAGCTCATGCAGATGATCTTCCCGGCGGCTCGCGACACCTCGGGGACAACCCCCCGCCTGAGGAATTCCTTGGTCGCCTCCCGAGCGCACAGGAACTGGCCGGTGAGGTTGACGTCCAGCACCTTCTGCCACTGGGCCGTCGTCATCTCGGTGAACGGAGCGTCGCGCTGCAGTCCGGCGTTGGCCACGAGGATGTCGATGGTCCCGAACTCCTGAACCATTCGTGCGATCATCGCGGTGACCTGGTCTTCCTGGGACACATCGGCCTCGTACGCCGCCGCCCGCACTCCGAACCCGGAGATCTCCTCGATCACCTGCTCGGCCTCCTCACGCCCGGCGACGTAGTTCACGACCACGTCGGCTCCGGCGCGCCCCAGGCCGATGGCCGTCGCCCTGCCGATGCCCGAGTTCGCGCCGGTGACCAGTGCCTTCTGGCCTTTGAGTAGCTGCGCGGGAATGACGCCCTGCGGGGCTCCCTGAGTCACGCTCACGCCGGTTCTCCTCCTCGTCGGGCTGACCGCAGGACCCATGTGAGTCCTATGACCCCTGTCGACACCGAACCATCCGAAAGTCCAGGCCACATCCCGGGTGCGGGCTGATTGCGCCGATCGGCCGAACACGGCCGGCCCTCGACACGGACATCGGCGCCGACCGGCAAGGCAGCCCAGTCCCGGCGTGCGGGCGATATGCGCACGGGATAGGCTGACCGACACGAAGGTCATGATCTCTGGGCGGTTCTACCCGCCGGTCGTCTCGTAGGCGACAACCAGATTCTTTCTGCGGCGACCCGACGGGCGCGGCACGCACCCTCGCAGTCCGCGGAGGTGGGCAACGGCCGAGTCCCTTTCTCCTCAGCCTTGCGGCGCCTTGCGCGCCGAAATGGCGCCGGCTCCCGGGCCCGCAGCTTGCAGCCCCTGTGGAGGTCGGGATGCGAGTTGTCGTTGATCTTTCCCGATGCGAAGGGTACGCGCAGTGCGCCTTCCTGGCTCCGGACGCGTTCCGGATGCACGGCGAGGAAGCACTGATGTACGACCCGAACCCCGACGACGCCCGACGCGACCAGGTGCTGCGCGCCGCGGCGGCCTGCCCCGTCCAGGCGATCCTGGTCGACCAGCTGGAGGGACGGGACGCACCGGCGGAGGCGTCGCCGTCATGACCAGCGCCGAGAACCTGCAAGCCTTCAAGCGCGAGGGCCGCATCGTGGTCGTCGGGGCGTCCCTGGCGGGACTGCGGGCAGCGGAGGCGCTGCGCGGCGAGGGTTTCACCGGATCGCTGACCATGATCGGCGACGAGATGGGCGAGCCCTACGACCGGCCTCCCCTCTCCAAGCAGGTACTGACCGGGTGGGTGCCGGCCGAGAACACCAAGCTGCCGCGCCGCCGCGAGATCGATGCGCAGTGGCTGCTGGGCGTGCCCGCCAGCGGACTGGACCTGGCCGGCAACCACGTGCGTCTCGCGGACGGACGCGAGGTTCCCTTCGACCGGGTGCTGATCTCCACCGGGGTCCGGGCCCGGCCGTGGTTCGTCGAGAGCGAGGCGGCTCTGGACGGGGTCTTCGTCGTGCGTACGCGCGAACACGCCGAGGCTCTCCGGCGAGCACTCGCCGCCGGGCCCTCACGCGTACTGGTCATCGGTGCGGGATTCACCGGCTCCGAGATCGCCTCCGTCTGCCGCGAACGGGAGATCCCGGTAACCGTCGCCGAACTCGCGCCGGCGCCGCTGGTCGGAGCGCTCGGCGCCATGATCGGTGACGTCGCCGCGGACATGCAGCGCGCTCACGGCGTGGACCTGCGCTGCGGTGTCAAGGTCACCCGGCTGGAGGGCGACGCGCAGGGGCGCCTGCGCCGCGCGCACTTCGACGACGGCAGCACGATCGACACCGACGTGGCGGTCGTGGCACTCGGGGGCATTCGCAACACCGAGTGGCTGCAGGGCTCGGGGCTGGCCGCAGGGGTCTGGGGCATTGCCTGCGACACGGGCTGCCGCGCCCTCGACCTCAACGGCCTGATCACGGACGACGTCTTCGTCGCCGGAGACGTGGCACGCTGCCCGAACCCGATCTACGAGTACCGGCTCATCTCGCTGGAGCACTGGGCCAACGCCGTGGAGCAGGCCGAGGTCGCGGCGCACAACATGGTCAGCGGCCAGGCGGACCGCTGGCCCCACCTGTCCATCCCGCTGTTCTGGTCGATCCAGTTCGGGGTCAACATCAAGTCCGTCGGCGTGCCGACCTTCGCCGACGAGGTGGTCGTCACCCAGGGATCGGTGCCCGACCGCCGCTTCGTCGCCGCATACGGCTATCGGGGCCGTGTCACCGCGGCAGTGAGCTTCAACAACGCGAAGTGGCTGGACCACTACCGGCAACTGATCGAGACGGCCGCACCCTTCCCCCCGCCCTGCCCCACCCCCGACCAGCCCGCCGACATGAAACCGGTGCCCGTCGACTTCCCCGGCCCCACTCTGCTCGCCCAGGGCGCCACCGTGGTCGTCACCGGCCACGACCCGAGCGAGCGCCGCGTCACGGCCGCGCACCAGCACCGCTAGGAGGGAAAGCGAGATGACCACGACCGAGACGCCCGACACGCTGCGCCGGATCCTCGACTACTCCTCCCGGGCCGACCCGTACCCGCTGTACGCCGAGCTGCGCAAGACACCCGTGGCCCGGCAGGAGGACGGCAGCTACGTCATCAGTACCTACCGCGAGATCACCGACATCCTGCACGACCCGCACCTGAGCTCGGACATCCGCAACCTCTCGCATCCGACGGCCGGAGCCGAAGAGCAGACCACCCCGGCGTTCATCAACCTCGACCCGCCCGAGCACGACCGCCTGCGGCGCATGGCGATGCGCCACTTCGGCCCCCCGCACACCCCGGGACTGGTGACCGGCATGGAACCCGCCCTGAGCAGCATCGTCGGCGGCCTGATCGACGACTTCGCGGGCAAGGAACAGATCGACCTCGTCGACGACTTCGCCTACCCGTTCCCCGTCACCGTGATCTGCCACCTGCTCGGCGTACCACGCGAGGACGAACCGAGGTTCCACCTGTGGGTCAACGACATCATCGACTCGATCGACTACAACCCCAAGACCGACCCGAAGGAAAAACTCGACAACGGCATACAGGCCCGCAAAGACCTGCGCCAGTACATCGGCGGCCTGGTCGAACAACGACACGGCAGGCCGGGTGACGACCTGTTGTCACGGCTGGCCAACGACGACGGGCCCGACGGGCGGATGACCGACGAGGAAATCGTCGCCACCGCCAACCTGCTGCTCATCGCCGGCCACGAGACCACCGTCAACCTCATCACCAACGGCATGCTGACGCTGCTGCGCCACCCGCAGGTGTTGCAGCGGCTGCGCGAACAACCGGACCTGGTCGTGCCACTGACGGAGGAACTGCTGCGGTACGAGCCGCCCGTCCACATCATTCCCTGGCGGGCGGCGTACAGCGACATCACCGTCGCCGACACCGTGATCCCCAAAGGCTCCCGGATCATGCTGATGCTGGCGTCGGGCAGCCGCGATCCGAACCGCTTCCACGATCCGGACCGCTTCGACCCCGATCGGCGTGACAACCAGCACCTGGGATTCGGCAGCGGTATCCACCTGTGCTTCGGCGGCCCATTGGCCCGGCGGGAGACCCAGATCGCGCTGACCGAGCTGGTGCGCCGCGTCGACCGCCCCAGGCTGGTCGCCGACCCGCCACAGTACCGGCGCAGCCCCGTTCTTCGCGGCCCGATCCATCTGCACATCGAGCAGAACGGCAATTAGCACCACAGCCGGGACTTTCCCAGGGGACCGTGTCAGGCGGCCGCGAGGATGCTGATGCCGTCCCCCAGGAGCTTGAGGCCGAGCACGAAGAACAGGACGGCCATGACGGCGACGTTGTGCCGCGCCGCCCAGTCCCGCCAGCTGCCGAGGATGCCTTCGGCACGTTCACCCATGGCCAGGTAGACGGCGAGTGGCGCAAGCACGCCGAGTGAGGCGATCACCACGAAGATCGCGAGCGTTCCGATCTGCTGGGGTACGGGGAGTCCGGCAGAGCTGATCGAGGCGCCCGCGGCGATGGCCAGGGGCGCGTTCTTGAGGTTGGCCGCCGAGAACAACAGACCCAAGCCGACGATCTTGATGGGACTGAAACGGTCGATCGCCGCCATCCACTTCGGCAGTTGCGTCTCGGAGGCGTCCTTGGGGCGGTGCCGCCACTGACGGGCGCCGAAGAGGACGAGGAGTGCGCCCAGGGCCAGTTTGAGCGCTCCGACCCAGGTGGCCGGATGCTTGTGGGTCGAGGCTCCGCCCGTGCCACCGACAGCCAGCATGATCGCGCCGACCGCGGAGAGCCCCAAGACCCAGGCGAGGACGAACAGCAGTCCGTTGAGGCGTCCCCTCGGGGTGGCCAGAACGAGGATGAGCGCCACGATCGGCAGTGGGCTGACCGCGATACCCGCGGCCAGGCCCAGCACGTCACCGACAGCGTGTCCCACCGCGGCCTCCCAAAGACGGACGTTCGGGAGCGGACCGCCCCGTGTCAGTGGTTCGAAGCTGACGTGCCGCCCCTGATAGGGGCGGAGCACTCTGTGCCATCGTGGGCGTCTCCTGGCTCGGCAGCCACTGACCGCTGGCGAACGGGTGACCATACGCGGCCGTCAATCGCCTCGCATCGCGCCCCGGCCTCGGCTGTTCCATGCGGAAGCGGCAACTTCTGCGTGTGGACGGACGCCAACTTCACGGGCCTGAAGATCGAGCACTCCGGCGACGACCACTGGTGGGAGGGCGACATGTTCAAGCACGACTCGTCCTGGGCCAACCGGGGCATTTCGGGCCCGGGGGTGAAGGGCCACGTGAAGGTGTACGAACGACGCGAACTGCTCGGCCGCGCCACCATCTGCCTCGCCCCCGGGCAGGAGGTCGGCACTCCCGGATCGGCATCTCCCGTTGAGGCGGGTGGCATGCGCGAGACAAGAATGTCCAGCAAGCGGGCGGCCTCCCGCCTCTTCCGCCTGACCACTGTCCTGGTGCTGATTGCGTCCGCGCTGTTGTCCGTCGCCGGCCCGGCCTGCGCGGCCGCCCCCGTGGACCCGCTCCTCGGTCCCCTTCGTCCCGGCCTCGGCCCTGGCCCGGCGCTGGCCCCTGGGTTCTGGTTCCTGGGTTGTGGCTGGGGGGCGGGGTTGTGTGCCGTGAGTTGTGAGTCCGGGGTTTGTTCGTGTGCTTGGTCGGTTTCGGGTTGGTGGGGTGGTTTCCTGTGGGTGCTGTTCGATGGCGTCATGGGG
>NZ_JBSFGK010000168.1:0-9501 GCF_053596495.1 Kitasatospora sp. NPDC001683 | reverse complement strand
TGGTGCCCTGCAGGGCGCGGCCGTGCTTGCCGAGGCCGGCGGCGAGCCACTGGGCGAGGACGTCGTACGGGTCGGGGCGGGTCACCGGGAAACTGGGCCGGCGCGCTCCAGCGCGGTGTAGAGAGGCTGGGCAGCGCACTTCAACTACCTGCACCAATGCGCCGCCGCTCAGCGGCCATGCCATGACCGACCCAGAATCAGCGCCTCAGCCAATCTGCGAATCCACAGCTCATAGCTGCAGCGAAGTTGCATGTTTCTTGAGACTGCACAACCTTCCGGTCGGCCGCACTGCGGACACTCCAACCGGTCCGGGCCGGCCTTCTCCCGCGGCTCCAACTCCGAGCCCGCCTTCCCGCCGATAGAGCCCCGGCACGTCCAGCACGAGCGCAGCGCGGCGTTCGCCACCCGGGCGGCATCGGCCTGTCGTTCCAGCCACTCCGTGGTAGTGGGCTTGTCAAGCCGTCAGTTGAACTGGCGCGAGCCGGAGTTGGGCGCCGCAGACCACGACCGTCTCGGCGAGGGGACGGTCCGCCAGCTCGCGGCTCGCCGGGGAGAAGATCGCGGCCGCGGCCGAGAGTCTAAGTGGTCGGCTCCGGAAGTCCTTCGGGGGTTGACTCCGGAGCCCTTGTCGTGGGTGGCGTCTGGTCAGATGTCGGGAGTGGTGAGGTAGAGCGCGCAGGCGTAGTCGGGGGCGGCGCACCGGGCGCCGGCGAGTGGCACTGTGCGGTCGGCTCGGGGGGAAACAGAGCGGCGGCAACAGCGTCACCGTGCCCTGAGCCGAACGCACATTGACATCCCGAGAGTCCCTAGGGCTATAGGATCCCTTGGTGATCATTGACCAGGGGAGATCGGCAATGAAGAACAAGTGGGGGATTCTGACCACCGCCATAGCCGTTGGCGTGCTCGCCACAGGCTGCGGATCCGACGGTGGCGACAAGAAGGACGCTCTGCCGAAGGCGGAAAAGCTCGCTGCCGACACCGGAGCACGGTACAAGGCAATCCGCGTACCCGCGCTGGACGGCATGACCTGCGACAAGGGCAACGGAGGCTTCCACTTCGGCAGCGACCTGGACATGGACATCGCCGGTGACGACGACCTGCCGCAAGTCAAGCAGGACTCCGGGGAAGACAAGGTCTCCTGCTTCGGCGCGACGCGCATCACCCTCAGCAAGGGCGCGATGCGGGCGACCGCGCCTAACCTCACCACCCGAACGACGTTGTATGAAAAGGTGGCGGACCCCGCCGCCTCACTGGACAAGGTCTTCTCCCACACCATGGAGCTGGAGAAGGGCTACGGCCGGAACCCGGTCGGCGAGCCCAAGTCCTTCACCACCAAGGACTTGGTGGTGAAGTGCCAGCAGAACGTCAGCGACACCTTCCCCATGACGACCTGCTTCTGGGCAAACTACGGAGCGATCGGCGTCGTCGACTTCTTCCCGCCGGACGGCAAGCACGTGCCGATCGACGAAGCAGCCGCACAGACGCACAAGTTCGCCGTGGGCGCCCTCTCGACCACCGACACATCCTGACCCCTCGGAGGACCGCCAGGAGGTGCCCGAGCGTGTCACCCAGTACGCCCGCGAGGAGATGAAGCGCGCCGAACGGCTCGACGGCCATCCTGCTCGATCCGGGCGCTTTTCGTGATCGGCCTGTCTGCCATGCCCCTTGCCGCTGCCCGCCCGATATCCGTGACCGCTTCCGAACGCAAGCGGTTGAAGAAGGTGGCCTGGGGCCACCGAAGCGAGTACCGGGCGCGGGTACGCGCGCATATCGTGCTGCTGGCCGCACGCGGCTGGGCCAACGCGCGCATCGCCCGGCAGGTCGGGGTACACCTGGACACCGTGCGGTCCTGGCGGGGCCGTTTCGCCGAGCAGCGGCTGGCCGGGCTGGCGGACCGCCGCCGCTCGGGACGCCCGAGCGCCTTCACACCGCTGCAGCGGGCCCAGGTCACCGCGCTGGCCTGCCAGTTGCCCAGCGAGAGCGGTGTGCCGCTGGCGCGTTGGTCGGCCCCCGAACTGGCCCGGGAAGCCACAGAACGCGGCATCGCGACCTTCGTGTCCGCCTCCACCATCCGCCGCTGGCTTCGGGCCGACGCGCTCAAGCCGTGTCAGTACCGGTCCTGGATCTTCATCACCGACCCGCTGTTCCGGCCGAAGGCCCAACGGGTACTGGACCTCTATGCCCGCACGTTCGACGGCGTCGCGCTGGGCGAGGACGAGTACGTCATCAGCGCGGACGAGAAGACCTCCATCCAGGCCCGCTGCCGCTGCCATCCCACCCTCGCCCCGGGCCAGGCCCGCGCGATGCGCGTGAACCACACCTACGGGCGCGGCGGCGCGCTGGCTTACCTGGCCGCCTACGACGTCCACCGGGCTAAGGTGTTCGGCCGCACCGAACCACGCACCGGCATTGACCCGTTCATGAACCTGGTCACCCAGGTCATGAGCCAGGAACCCTACGCCAGCGCCAGGCGCGTGTTCTGGGTCGTCGACAACGGCTCCTCGCACCGCGGGCAGAAGGCCGCCGACCGGCTCGCCGCCGCCTTCCCGAACGCTGTCATGGTCCACACCCCGGTGCACGCCTCCTGGTTGAACCAGGTGGAGATCTACTTCTCCGTCGTGCAGCGCAACGTCGTCTCTCCCAACGACTTCACCGACCTGGCCCAGGTCGGGGACCGGCTCCGAGCCTTCGAAGACCGCTACAACGCCACGGCACAGCCGTTCCAGTGGAAGTTCACCACCTCCGACCTGGACGATCTGCTGGCCAGGCTCGACCGGCACACCGCCGATCACCAGGAAGAATCCTCGTTCCGCCTCGCCGCGTGATCAACCCCCGAAGGACTTCCGGAGCCGACCACTAAGTTGGGCACAAGCAACCCGATCCCGATTGGCAATGGTCAGATGGCTTACAGCTCCAACACCGTCCCGGCTCGCTCATCCTCGAACGCGCGATGGCCGCTGCTCACCACCATGGCGATCGTGACCGTACCGATTGGACTGGCCTGCACCGTCTACGCGTTCTGGGCCCATCGCCACTACGTCGGCGGACTGATGTGCGTTCCCACCCCCGCGATACCCGTGTCCGCACAGGTCGCCGCATGGGCTGGCCCCACCATCGGCATACTTGCCGCGCTGTTCCTCTCCATGCTGCTGTGGGCCTCGGCGCGGGGTCAGAACACCACGGCGCGGCCTCTCAAGCCGCTGCTGATGATCATCGCGCTCGTCATCGACCTGCTGCTCATCGCGCCGGAGGTGTCCAACCTTCACTCGGTCCTTCCGGACTTCAAGCCGCACAAGGTCACCGCCAGCTTCTGCAAGGAGGGCTACAGCTACTGAGATCCGCGCCAGGAGCCGTGCCTGGACGGTGCGCAACACTGCCGCCGGGCAGTTGCCCCAGCTGTCGGCGGGGTGGGCCTGGCAGGGCGCTGGGGTCTTCTTCGTCGTCGTCATGGCGCCACCCTGGCCGAGGCCGACTGTGGACAGCTGACGCTGTCCACAGCACAACGCGGCCCAGCCGGAGGTCACCGGCTGGGCCGCGCAGCGAAAGGGCAGCAGGCCCTGGGGCCCGGGCGGTCCGTCAGAACTGAGTGCGGCGTGCCATGGGCCGGACGGGCGGGGCTTGCTCGGTGCCGCGCAGTGCGAGGGCCGCGGTGCGGGTGCGCTCCAGCCAGCTCATGACCTGGCGCAGCGTGGCGGGGTCGAGGTGGCGGGTGAGGTCTCGGACGGTCTGGCTGGTCGGCCTCGGTGAGGTGGTGGAGGCCGACGCGGTCGAGGGCGGTGTAGAGGGGCTGGGCGGCGGTGCCGGCGAGGCGGCGGGGCCGTCGAGTTTCTCGGTCGCGGGGATGGCGAGGTGGCCATGGTGGGCGGCCCCCAGGCGTTGGCGTGCTTGCACCAGATCGTGCCGAACGCGTCCAGCTCCGAGACGCGCGCGGCATCCAGCAGGCCTTGGCCGTTCTTGGATGCTGTGTGGTGGTTGTTCTGCTCCAACGGGGTGTGGCACCGCCGTCAGGACGGTGCCACACCCCCGTGATGCCTGGTCCTAATCCTCGTCTTCGTCGTCCTCGGACTCGGAGGTCCACCACAGGTCGATCCGGTAGGTCTCCAGGACCTCCCGGTGGGCTGCCCAGATCGTGTCGGTGTCCGCCTGCGACTGCGGTTCCGCCGCGCCGAGTTCGGTGTGGAGGCTCGTCTCCTGCGCGGCCGCCTCATGTCGTCCCTTCCAGGACACGCGGCCTTCGTAGACGCCTGGGCGTGGCAATGGGAAGTGACCAGCGATGTCCGGGGCAAAGGCGCGGATGACCACTTCGCCGGTGGCGCTGTCGAGCACTGTCGAGCGTTCGCCCTCGGCGCCCCAGGTACTGTCGGCCGGCGCAGGGCCGTCCCACACCCGTACCAGGATCTCGGCAGGCGCGATGCTCTGGAGGCTGCGGAGATAGATCTGGGTACCGGTGCCCGCTACCACCGTGTCCCAGCTCTGCCTGACAGCTTCGGAGTTGGTGAGGTAGGCGTCGGAGTCGTACACCTCGATGAGGCCGTTGTCGGGCCTGGCTTCGGTGCGGAACTCGAACAGAATCGGCACTGGCTGTCCTCCGGCCTTGGCGAGTACGGCTTACGGGACGATCGTGACGTAGAAGGGGTCGTTGTCCAAGATCCGGTTCGTGGTGAAGACGTCCTTGATCATGTTGCCTCCGTCTCCGTTGTCCTTGCCGTCGATCAGCCGTGCCGAGTAACGCTTGTCCCCCTTGTTCGCACCTTCATAGGTGGAGGAGAACGGGTACTCGTCGCATTGCAGTCCGGAGCCGGAGTAGTCGCCCCAGACCTCGTTGCAGGTGGCTATCGCGACCTTGCGGTTCTCGTCCTGCTTGGCACGGTCGATGAACCGGAGCAGGGGTTGCTACGCTCCGGGAACGCCGCGCAGGCACGCGACCTGGTGGGCGGCCTGTTGACGGATGTGTGCGTCGAGGTGGGCGCGCCGGACGGTGTTCATCACGACGGTGAGCACGATGACGTCTCGTACCGTCTGGTAGTCCGGCCAGGCACCGATGTGGTCATAGGGTCCATGGGAAGCGGCCGGCGAAAACGCACCACAGGAAGGCGATCGGAACCGGTGGCGTCTGCCCGTACGACGGCTGCAAGACGCTACTGGCGGCCTACACCGTGATGCTCAGGCAGCTGGTACCTCACCGCTCGGCTCCGGACGCGCGCGGGACATTCCGACGATGGGCCTCGCTCAGGAGGCTCGAGCGGTGGCGTCGGCCCGCAATGCCGCGCGATCCAGATCAACCATCTCGTCAGCGACCACGATCGAGGTCTGGGCCAGGCTCGACACCGCTCGCGGCACGTCGATCTCGGCCCAGACCGTCTTGCCGCCGGCCCCGAGGTCGTCAACGCCGAATCGGTCAGTGACCGCCTCGACGAGGCACAGGCCACGGCCGCTGGTGACGACCTCATCCGCCCGCCGGTGTTCGGGCCTGCCGCGCCCGGGGTCAGTCACCGACATCCGCAGCACGCCCGGCGTGTGCGTCAGAGCAGCGGTCAGCCGCACATCCGCCCGGTCTCCCCCACAACCGTGCACGATGGCATTGGCACCCAACTCGGACAGCGTCAGCTGAAGGTCTGCCACCAGCGGATCGTCCAGGTGGAGGCCGAGCCTCGGCAGCGACTCCTTCGCCCACCGGCGGACGGCGCCGATCTGGACCCGTTCGGCAGGGAACCTCGTCGTGATGGTGCGTGGTCTCGGTTCCGTGGGGCGCCTCACAAAAATTTTCGGGGGACCAGGGTCAGGTGTCGGAGCAGCCCGTGTCGCTGCCCCTACTGCGGCGCCTCAGCTCGACCGGAAGCAGGTGCTCAGCGAGCTGGACGGGCTGGTCAAAGCCCTCGATCGCCTCTGGGGGCGGGTCCGGGGCGAGGCGACGTTGTACGTCCCCTACCGTCTCGAGCGGAACCCGCACGCGTTCGGGCTCCTCGAAGCTTCCACAGAATTCGGGACTTTGTCCGCCGGTCCGTACACCTGCTCCGGGAACTCATTCGCCGGCTCGCCGGAGGAGGCGGCGCGTCACCTACGGGACCTCCTGCTCAAGGAGGTCGGCAAGCACGGGGTGCCGTTCAACGCGCAACCGTTTCCGCCCGGGAACGGACTCGCGATCACGCTGACCGTGACATCCCCGCGATGACATCCGGCCGAACCGGGCGAAGACCTGACCGGGTCACCGCGTGGCAGGAGCCGGGCCGGGGCCCGGGCCGAAGCACAGGGCCGGGTACGCGCTGCTCGGTGCCCCGGCCAGGCCGCGCGCGCCGAGACGGACCTGCTCGACGTCGTCGAGGATGCCGCGGGCTTCGCTGAGCCAGGAGTCCAGGCCGTGGCGGTCCGCGAGCACGGCGGCCTGGAGGGCGCGGATGCGGGTCTGCGGCCACTCGGCGAAGCGGGCGTGGGTGCGGGCCATCGTGATCAGCGTGTCGGCGGCCAGGGCGGCGTTGCCGAGCCCCTGGAAGATGTCGACGGCCTCCTGGAGTCTGGCGAAGGCCTCGTCGGCGCGGCCGAGACGGCTCAGCACGTCGCCGAGGTGGGCCAGGGTGACGGCGGAGCTGTTGGCGTTGCCGTACTGGCGCCAGAGCACCAGCGCCTCGCGGTACTGGGCCTCGGCCTCCTCCATGCGGCCGGCCACGCGCAGCGCGTGCGCCAGGGAGTTGAGCAGGATCGCGGTGTGCCGCTCGCTTCCGCCGGTCCGCCGGTGCAGTTCGAGGGCGGCCCGCGCGTGGGCGAGCGCCTGGTCGACCCGGCAGCCGGCACCGTACGCGATCGACAGGTTCGCCTGGGTGGCGGCCTTGCTCGCGGGGTCGTCGAAGAGGGCGAGTGCTTCCTCTAGTTCCTCGATGGCGAGGTCGTAGCGCCGGGCCATCCGGTGGCAGGCGCCGAGCGTCCGCAGCAGCCACGCGCGGCCGATCCGGTCGCGCCCTCGCTCGGCGACGCGGAGCCCCTGGTGGAGGTAGTCCTCCCACTGACCGGTCCACCAGCAGGTGCGCATGTAGCCGAGCAGCCACACGGGCAGTCGCCACGCCAGGTCGGGTCGGGTGCCCTGGCCGGCCTGCCGGATGGCTTCGCCGATGTTCCGCAGCTCCTGGCGGCACCAGGCCATCGCCTGCGCCTGGTCGGTGAAGACGGGCAGCGGGGCGGGCGGCGTCTCGTCGAGGCGGGGTGGCAGCTGGTAGCCCTCGCCGAGGGCGAGCCGGGCGTTCTCCAGCGCGAGGGCGTACCACAGGCACAGCCGCTCCCGGGCGGACTCGCGCACGGTGGCCGGCTCGTCCTGATCGGCCCGTTCGGCGGCGTACTCGGCGAGCAGGTCGTGGAGGCGGTAGCGCAGCGGGGCGGGACTCTCCAACAGGTGCGCGTCGACCAGCCGTTCCAGCAGGTCCTCGGACTGTCCCGGGGTGCGGTCCAGCAGGGCCGCGGCGCCGGCGGGCGAGAGCACCTGTCCGGGCCACAGGCCGAGCAGGCGGAAGGCGCGAGCCGCTTCCCGATCGCCGTGCCGGTCGCTGTCGCGCAGCGTCAGGTAGCTGGAGCCGAACGTGGCCCGCAGGTCCAACAGGCCGGCGGTCAGCGCGGAGAGGCGTCCGCGTTCCTGGTCGCCGACGCGGTCGGCGAGGGTGGCCAGCGGCCAGGCGGGACGGGCGGCCAGCTGGGCACCCGCGATCCGCAGGGCCAGCGGCAGGCCCGCGCAGGCCGCGAGGACGCGCAGTGCGGCGTCGAGGTCCTGTTCGACGCGGTCGTGGCCGCACAGGGCCGAGAGCAGCGCGCGCTGCTCCTCGGCGTCCATGGGCGCGAGCGGCAGGTGGTGGGCCGCGGGCAGGTCGGTGAGCGTGTTCCGGCTGGTGACGATCATGGCGCTGGAACCGGTGCCCGGCAGCAGCGGGAGGATCTGGGCGCTGTCGCGGGCGTTGTCGAGGACGATCAGCACGCGCCGGTCGGCCAGCACGCTGCGCAGCAGGGCGGAACGGTCGTCCGTGCCGCTGGGCAACGGCTGTCTGCCGGTTGCGGGCGCGGCCGGGGACAGGTCGTCCAGGAGGGTGGCCAGCACCTCGTGCGTCTCGCGGGGGATGCCGGTGCCGAAACCGCGCAGGTCGAGGTGGAGCTGGCCGTCGGGGAACCGGCCGCGCAGCAGGTGCGCGGCATGGACGGCGAGCGCGCTCTTGCCCACCCCGCCCATGCCCGTGACGGTGACCACCGACGGACCGTTCCCGTCGGCCGCCTGCTCCAGGAGGCGGAGCAGCCGGTCCAGCTCCGCCTGGCGGCCGGTGAAGAACGCGGCGTCCGCGGGCAGTTGGGCGGGTGCGGGGGCACGGGGTACGACGAGGACCGGGACGGTCGGAATGGCTGCGGCCGCGGTGTCGGCCGGGGTGTCGGCCGGGGTGTCAGCCGCGGCGCGGGGCAGCGGGTCCGGATCCGAGGTGAGGATCTGCTGGTGGAGGGCCCGTAGGGCCGGTCCCGGGTCCACGCCCAGCTCCTCGGCCAGGGCCGCCCGGACCGTCTCGTACGCGGCCAGCGCCTCGGCCCGGCGCCCGCTGCGGTACAGCGAGGTGACGAGCAGCAGCTGCAGCCCCTCGTGGAGCGGGTGGTGCGCCGCCCAGCGTCCCAGCTCCGGAGCGATCTCGGTGTGCCGCCCCAACTGCAGCTCGGCCTCGAAGCGGCATTCCAGGGCCTGGAGGTGGGACTGGCTCAGCTGTTCGACCTCGGCGGACAGCGTGTGCAGCTCCGGCAGGTCCGACAACGGCCGTCCGCGCCACAGCGCCAGTGCGGCGCCGGCGTGCCCGGCGGCGGCCGGCCAGTCCTTCCGCGCACGGGCCTCCCGCGCGGCCGCGAGCAGGTCCGTGAAGTCCCGGACGTCCAGTTCGCCCTCGTCCACCCGCAGGAGCAGGCCGTTGCGCGCGGACTGCAGCCGCGGGACACCGTCCGTGTGGAGGGCACGTCGCAGCCGCAGCGCCTGATTGTGCAGTGCCGAGACCGCGGTCGCCGGCGGCTGCTCACCCCACAGGGCGCGTTGGAGCGCGTCGAAGGACACCGCGCGGTTGGCCTCGAACAACAGCGCGGCCAACAGTGCGCGGCCCTTGGGACCGCCCATCGGCAGCACTCGGCCGTCCTGACGGACCACGATGGGCCCGAGCAGGCTGAAGCGCATGAATCCCCCGATTCGGAACCAGCGCCACACGTAGCGCCTTGCACGGATCAACAGCTGGACGGACGGATGGTATCCGCTGATTGACCGGTAGGCATCCAGCTGTCGACGGCAAGTTAGCAGGTCAGGCCCTCTTTGCGGAGTGGGCGGGGCGTGCGGGCGGGTGGGCCGCATGCGGACGAAGCGGGCGGCTGCTCGCCGCGGGCGCGGCACTCCGTACCCCCACCACCGGGCAAGGCTCCAGCGCCCGCGCCACCAGCCGGGCCCGGTGCGGCTGCTTCTCGCTCGCGACCAGCCCCGCACCCCGCTCCGCGGCGAGCGCGCCGAGCAGC
>NZ_JBSFGK010000167.1:0-9646 GCF_053596495.1 Kitasatospora sp. NPDC001683 | reverse complement strand
CTATAATTTTTCTTCCATGTGTTTTTAGAGTTTCAAACACCATAAAAACCCCCATACAGCAACAAGCGGGCCCCCCACCCCCCCCGCCCCCGCCCGGACGGATACCGTCCCGCGGGGCCCTCGGAAGCGCTCGGGCTCAGATGAACGAGTTGATCTGGATCGTCTCGTCGCGGCCCGGGCCGACGCCGATGGCGGAGATCGGCGCGCCGGACATCTCCTCCAGCGCCTTGACGTACGCCTGGGCGTTCTTCGGCAGCTCGGCGAAGGTCTTCGCCTTGCTGATGTCCTCGGTCCAGCCCGGCAGCGTCTCGTAGATCGGCTTGGCGTGGTGGAAGTCCGACTGGTTGTAGGGGAGTTCCTCGACCCGCCGGCCGTCGATCTCGTACGCGACGCAGACCGGGATCTGCTCCCAGCCGGTCAGCACGTCGAGCTTGGTGAGGAAGAAGTCGGTGAGGCCGTTGACCCGGGTCGCGTAGCGCGCGATGACGGCGTCGAACCAGCCGCAGCGGCGGTCGCGGCCGGTGGTGACGCCGCGCTCGCCGCCGATCCGGCGCAGCGCCTCGCCGTCCTCGTCGAGCAGCTCGGTCGGGAACGGGCCGGAGCCGACGCGGGTGGTGTAGGCCTTGAGGATGCCGATGACCCGGTCGATCTTGGTGGGGCCGATGCCAGCGCCGGTGCAGGCGCCGCCCGCGGTCGGGTTCGACGAGGTCACGAAGGGGTACGTGCCGTGGTCGACGTCGAGCAGGGTGCCCTGGCCGCCCTCCAGCAGGACGACCTTGTCGGCCTTGAGGGCCTCGTCCAGGACGAGGGTGGTGTCGGCGAGGAAGGGCTTGATCTTCTCCGCGTAGCCCAGGTACTCCTCGACCACCAGGTCGGCCGGGATGGCGCGGCGGTTGTACAGCTTGACCAGGATCTGGTTCTTGTCGTGCAGCGCCGCCTCGATCTTCTGGCGCAGGATCGACTCGTCGAACAGGTCCTGGACCCGGATGCCGACGCGGTTGATCTTGTCCGCGTAGGTCGGGCCGATGCCGCGGCCGGTGGTGCCGATCCGGCGCTTGCCGAGGAAGCGCTCGGTGACCTTGTCGATGGTGCGGTGGTACGGGGTGATCAGGTGGGCGTTGCCCGAGATCAGCAGCTTGGAGGTGTCGATGCCGCGCTCGTTCAGGCCGTTGAGCTCGGAGAGCAGCACGCCCGGGTCGATGACGACGCCGTTGCCGATCACCGGCGTCACGTTCGGGCTGAGGATGCCGGAGGGGAGCAGGTGCAGGGCGTACTTCTGGTCGCCGATGACCACCGTGTGACCGGCGTTGTTGCCGCCCTGGTAGCGGACGACGTAGTCGACGGAGCCGCCGAGGAGGTCGGTGGCCTTCCCCTTGCCCTCGTCCCCCCACTGAGCGCCAACGAGCACGAGTGCCGGCACAGGCGTACACCCCTTCCGGTTGGGGCATCCTGCGTAGGCCGCAGTCTGCCCCGAGATAGACGAAGCCCCTGGCGCAATGGCGCAAGGGGCTCTTGCACCGAGAGATTACCTGAGGAAGGACCGGTCGTGTCGTCCCTGTCCACGCCTGCTACCGGCGGTCCGGAGCCCCTGCTGCTGCTGCTCGACCCGGTGGCCCGGCAGACCGACGGGGAGTCGGTGCGGATCGCGAAGGACGTGCTGTGCGGGGGTGCGGACGTCAAGGTGGCCTATCCGGAGAGCCCGTCGGAACTCGACCGGATGCTTTCGCACCGGGGTCGGCGGCTACCGGTGGTGATCGGTTCCGATCTCGCCCTGCAGCGGGTGCTGCAGGCCCTGCACCGGCATCGTGAGCTGGGCGCCGATCCGGTGGGCATGGTTCCGGTCGGCCGGGCGGAGGAGCTGGCGACGGCCCGCGCGCTCGGCGTGCCGGGGGAGCCGGTGCGGGCGGCGCGGGCGGTGCTGTCGGGTGCGCCGCGCACCTTCGACCTGCTGGTGGACGACGGCGGCGGGGTGGCGCTGGGCGGGGTGCGGATCACCGGTGGCGGTGCGCGGCGGCTGGTGGGCCGCACGGGTGGCTGGCGTTCGCTATGGGCGAAACTGGCTGCGGCCGAGCAGGCGAACGCACTCACCCCGGACGCGGTGGACCACAGCCCCCGGGTCCGGGTCGAGGCGGACGGCCGGCTGCTCGCCGACGTGCACCGCCCGGTCCGGCTGGTGCAGCTGATCCTCCCGGGCGCCAGGCAGTCCGACGCGGCCGACGCCGACGGCGCGGACGGCGCGGCCGACGCCGACGGCGCGGGGGTGCTCGAGGTGGTGGTCCACGCGCCCGGCGCGCTGGTGCGGGCGCGGGCGGCGAGCGTCTCGGTGGTCGGGCGCGGATTCGGTTACGAGGCGGACGGCCATCCGGTCGGCCCGGTCCGCGCCCGGACCTGGACGGTCCACCCGGGCGCCTGGGGCCTGCTGCTGCCGGCGGCGTGACCGGATGACCGCGAGGTGAACCCCGGGTGAGCAGGCTCACGTTCGCGCCCGCCCGCCAACCACCCCTCCGCACACGGAAAGCCCCAACGGGCGCGAACCGCAAGGCCAACCGCCGTCCGCCGGAATTCCCCCATCCGAATTCCCCACCCGGTAAGGGGTTTTGTCTACGCGCGTTACTCCGCGATCGCCGATCGAACCGGACGTCCCGGGTTCCGGAAGCCCTGGTCAACTGCCCTAGACTCGAAGGCGTGCCACGTGGTGACGGAAGACTCAACCACGATCTTCTTCCCGGCGAGAAAGGCCCCCAGGACGCGTGTGGCGTCTTCGGTGTCTGGGCTCCCGGCGAGGAGGTCGCCAAGCTCACGTTCTTCGGCCTTTACGCCCTGCAGCACCGCGGTCAGGAATCCGCGGGCATCGCAGTGAGCAACGGCTCCCAGATTCTCGTCTTCAAGGACATGGGACTGGTCTCCCAGGTCTTCGACGAGGCCTCGCTGGGGTCGTTGCACGGGCATATCGCCGTCGGACACGCCCGCTACTCGACCACCGGTTCCTCGGTCTGGGAGAACGCCCAGCCGACCTTCCGGGCGACCGTGCACGGTTCGCTGGCCCTCGGGCACAACGGAAACCTGGTGAACACCGCCGAACTGGCGGCCATGGTCGCCGAACTGCCCGGTGAGGAGCACGTCTCGCGCTCCGGCCGGACCGCCGCGACCAACGACACCGACCTGGTGACCGCCCTGCTGGCCGGCCACCCGGACCTCTCCATCGAGGAGACGGCCAAGGTCGTGCTGCCCAAGGTCAAGGGCGCCTTCTCGCTCGTCTTCATGGACGAGCACACCCTCTACGCCGCCCGCGACCCGCAGGGCATCCGCCCGCTGGTGCTCGGCCGGCTGGAGCGCGGCTGGGTGGTCGCCTCCGAGACGGCGGCGCTGGACATCTGCGGCGCCTCCTTCATCCGCGAGGTCGAGCCCGGCGAGCTCATCGCCATCGACGAGAACGGCATGCGCACCTCCCGCTTCGCCGAGGCGAAGCCCAAGGGCTGCGTGTTCGAGTACGTCTACCTGGCCCGTCCCGACACCTCCATCGCCGGCCGCAACGTGCACCTCTCCCGCGTGGAGATGGGCCGCCGCCTGGCGCAGGAGGCCCCGGTCGAGGCCGACCTGGTGATAGCCACGCCCGAGTCCGGCACCCCCGCCGCGATCGGCTACGCCGAGGCCAGCGGCATCCCGTACGGCTCAGGCCTGGTGAAGAACGCCTACGTGGGCCGCACCTTCATCCAGCCCAGCCAGACCATCCGCCAGCTCGGCATCCGGCTCAAGCTCAACCCGCTGCGCGAGGTCATCGCCGGCAAGCGCCTGGTGGTCGTGGACGACTCGATCGTGCGCGGCAACACCCAGCGCGCGCTGGTGAAGATGCTGCGCGAGGCGGGCGCCGCCGAGGTGCACATCCGGATCTCCTCGCCCCCGGTGAAGTGGCCCTGCTTCTTCGGCATCGACTTCGCCACCCGCGCGGAGCTGATCGCCAACGGCATGACCATCGAGGAGATCGGCCGCACGCTCGGCGCCGACTCGCTCGCGTACATCTCGATCGACGGCATGATCGAGGCCACCAAGCAGCCCAAGGACAAGCTCTGCCGGGCCTGCTTCGACGGCGAGTACCCGATGGAGCTGCCGGACCCGGCGCTGCTCGGCAAGCTCCTGCTGGAGGCCGAGATCAAGGGCGGCCAGCAGCAGCCGGCCGTCCGCGGCAAGCCGACCAGCGGCAGCGACCTGGACGGCGTCCAGTCGCTGCTCGGCGGGGCGGGCGCGGCCGACGCGCTGCGCCGCCCGTAGCGAACGCACGGTGGGGTCCCGCGAACCGGGGCCCCACCGCTGTTTCCGAACCACCCCACCTGACCCGAAAGGGCCGCACGCAGTGACCAGCTCCCACCCGTCGCCCACCACCCCCCCCAACGGAGACGCTCCGCGTCGCCCCTCCGATGGCGCCACCTACGCCGCCGCCGGTGTCGACATCGAGGCGGGCGACCGCGCCGTCGAGCTCATGAAGCAGTGGGTGAAGAAGGCCGACCGCCCCGAGGTGGTCGGCGGCCTCGGCGGCTTCGCCGGCCTCTTCGACGTGTCCGCCTTCAAGAACTACGAGCGGCCGCTGCTGGCCTCGGCCACCGACGGGGTGGGGACCAAGGTGGCCATCGCGGCCGCCATGGACAAGCACGACACCATCGGCCACGACCTGGTCGGCATGGTCGTGGACGACATCGTGGTGTGCGGCGCCGAGCCGCTGTTCATGACCGACTACATCTGCGTCGGCAAGGTCGTCCCGGAGCGGGTCGCCTCGATCGTCAAGGGCATCGCCGAGGGCTGCGCGCTGGCCGGCTGCGCCCTGGTCGGCGGCGAGACCGCCGAGCACCCGGGCCTGCTCGGCCCGGACGAGTACGACGTCGCGGGCGCCGGCACCGGCGTGGTCGAGGCCGACGCGCTGCTGGGCTCCGAGCGGGTCCGGGCCGGCGACGTGGTGATCGCGATGGCCGCCTCCGGCCTGCACTCCAACGGCTACTCGCTGGTCCGCCACGTGCTGCTGAACCAGGCCGGCTGGAAGCTGGACCGCAAGGTCGAGGAGTTCGGCCGCACCCTCGGCGAGGAGCTGCTGGAGCCGACCCGGATCTACTCGCTGGACTGCCTGGCGCTCACCCGGGCGACCGAGGTGCACGCCTTCTCGCACGTCACCGGCGGCGGCCTGGCGGCCAACCTGGCCCGGGTCATCCCGGACGGCCTGCACGCCCGCCTGGACCGCGGCACCTGGACCCCGCTGCCCGTCTTCCGGACCGTCGCCGAGGTCGGCAAGGTGACCACCCTGGAGCTGGAGAAGACGCTCAACATGGGCGTCGGCATGGTCGCGGTCGTCCCGCCGCACTCGGTGGACGTGGTGCTGTCGATCCTCGAGGACCGCGGCGTCGAGGCCTGGCTGCTCGGTGACGTCGTCGAGCGCACCGACGAGCACGCGGAGGGCGCGGCCCTCTACAACGCCTACGAGGGCTTCACGGCGGGCTGACCGGCCTGACTGACGGCAGAGGGCCCCTCCGGTGCACCGGAGGGGCCCTCTCGCGCGTCCGCGGCGACCACTCGAAGCGGGTCGCCGACCGCAGCCGTCCGCAAGCGCAGCGGACCGGCCCACGGGAACGCCGAAGACCGGTCGGCGCCCTGGGGCGCCGGACCGGTCCGGCGAAGCTGCGGTTTACGAGCGGCGGCGGGAGGCCTGCGACGGCCCGTTGCCCGGCTCGTTGTCGTCCTCGTCGTCGAGGGCGCCGTAGCGGGCGGCGTACTCCGCGTACGGGTCGTCGTCCTCCTCCTCCTCGATCGGCTCCGGGTCGATCGAAGCGGTGGACGGCGATACGCCCAGCTCGTTGGACAGACGGTTAGCGTCGAACCCGCCGCTGTTGTACTTCAGCTCGCGGGCGACCTTCGTCTGCTTGGCCTTGGCCCGGCCGCGCCCCATGGGTCGACCCCCTCAACGATGGGGCTCACGGCCCCGAGTCTGACACGTGTGATCAGGTCCGGCCTGCCCGAATGGGAGGACCGTCCCTTGGAGCATTAACGGTACCTGTTTCCGCCGCTGGACGGTACGTCGTCGGTGTGACGTGGCGCGCATGGACCGCACCCGCGACCAGGTCTTCCCAGGTCAGGGGAGGTTTTGCGGCGTTTTGCACGCTGTCCGGAGGTGTTCGGGGTCCGTCGTTCCAGGACCGATTATCCCCCCAAGGGGGACCTCGGATCACCCGTTCGGGCGGAGAAGTGAGAATCCGGTTCCACATCGTGATGCGCGGGGGGCCGAAGGTGACGACCCCCCGCGCATCAGGTCGGCGGAGTGACTCCGGTCAGCCGCGGCGGGCGCCCGGCAGCAGGACCGTGCGCAGTGCGCTGATCTCGCGCATCCGCTTCTCGGCCAGGCGGTCGGCGGCGACCGCCGGCGGGACGCCGTCGGCGGCGGCCCGGGTGAAGATCTCCAGGGTGGTGTCGAAGATCTTGGTGGCCTTGTTCTTGGCCCGCTCGAAGTTGAAGCCGTCGATCTCGTCGGCGACCTGGATCACGCCGCCGGAGTTCACCAGGTAGTCGGGCGCGTAGAGGATGCCGCGGTCGGCCAGGTCCTTCTCGACGCCCGGGTGGGCCAGCTGGTTGTTGGCCGCGCCGCAGACGATCGAGGTGCCGAACTCGCCGAGCGCGGCGACCACGGAGTCGGTCAGCGCGCCGCCGAGGGCGCAGGGGGCGTAGACGTCCAGCTTGGCCTGGAGCAGGGCGGTGGTGTCGGCGACCACCTCCACCTCCGGGTGAGCGGCGCGCACGCGGTTGACGGCGGCCTCGAAGGGGTCGGTGACGACGACGGTGGCGCCGTCCGCGACCAGGTGGCCGACCAGGTAGTGGCCGACCTTGCCGACGCCCGCGACGCCGACCCGCTTGCCGCGCAGGGTGGGCTGGCCCCAACGGGCCTGGGCGGTGGCGCGCATGCCCTGGAAGACGCCGAAGGCGGTCAGGATGGACGAGTCGCCGGCGCCGCCGTGCTCGGGCGAGCGGCCGGTCACGAACTCGGTCTCGCGCGCGACGACGTCCATGTCCTGGACGTAGGTGCCCACGTCGCAGGCGGTGATGTAGCGCCCGCGCAGCGACTCCACGAAGCGGCCGTAGGCCCGGAGCATCGCCTCGTTCTTGTCCTTGTTCGGGTCGCCGATGATGACGGCCTTGCCGCCGCCGAGGTCCAGCCCGGCCAGCGCGTTCTTGTAGGACATCCCGCGGGACAGGTTCAGCGCGTCCTCCAGGGCCGCCTCCTCGGAGGCGTACGGGAAGAAGCGGGTGCCGCCGAGGGCGGGGCCGAGGGCGGTGGAGTGGATGGCGATGATCGCCTTGAGCCCGGAGCTGCGGTCGTGGCAGAGGACGACCTGCTCGTGGCCGTCGCCGGGGGCGCCGTCCTGCTCGGTGCGGAAGATCCTGCTGAGCACGCCGGGTGCGGGGTGCGTGGCCGGGGTCTGTACGTCGGTCACTGTGGTGACTCCAGTATCGAAGGCCCGCTGCTGTGGTGCGGGCGCCTAAGGCGAAGCGTAGTCGGGCGGGGACCGCCGGTCCGCCGTCTTGTCCGAGCTTGCGCCGGTTGTCCACGGAGTGAGATCGGAGCGGGTCCACGGTGCGGGTGCGAACGGTTCGGGGGCGCGCCCTCCCGGGGCCGCGCGGCGCGTGCGAACATGCAGGACGTGACCGTCGTACGCACTTCCGTACTGCCGCCCTACGCCGCCCACCTGCGGGTCTACGAGCCGCTGGCGGCCTACCCGGAGCCCGAGCGGGCGGGCTGGCGGGCCTACGCGGCGGAGCACGGCCCGGACGCGACGGCCGCCGAGCAGTCGGTGGCGGCGGCGGTGCTGGCGGAGCAGCGGGAGGCGCTCGCGGAGCTGGCCGCCCGGACGCCCCGGGCGCTGCCGGAGAAGGAGAGCGGTCGGGCGTACCTGCGGGTCGTGGACGGCGTACTGTACGTGTGCCCGTGGGCGACCAGGCTGCGCAGCTGGCAGGCGCTGGAGGAGCTGCGGACGGGGGCTCCGGTGGCGCTGCTGGACACCGCGGTGCCGCCGGTGACCCGGGCGGCCGCCGAGGCGGACCGGGAGCGCTGGCTGGCCGGACACCCGGACGCCCGGCCGTGGATCCTCACCAGCCGGTGGGAGGTGCCGGTGCACTGGTTCCTGCCGTTCGGGGACGAGGACCGGTGCTTCGTGCCGGGGGGCACGGGGGGCGCGGACGACGGAGGAGCGGAGGGGGAGCGGGGGAGGCCGGCGGCGCTGTTCTACCTGGTGCCGATGGCCCAGGCGCGGCGACGGGTGGCGCGGGCCTACCGGGCGCTGCGCGAGGCGGTGCCGGAGGGGGAGTTGGTGCGCGGGGCGGAGCAGGTCGGGCGGTGGCTGGAGGAGTTCCACCCGCGCTCGCTGGTGGAGCTGGACTACGGGGGGCTGGTGCATCTGCTGGGGCCGGAGCGGCTGTTGGCGGACCGTTCGGCGGGGGAGTTGGAGGACGGGCTGCGGGCGCTGCGGGCGGGGGACACCGTCGAGGCGCTGCGCGCGTACGGGGAACTGACGGTGCGGTGGCGGCGGGTGTCGGCGCTGCGGCACGCGAACTGACGTCCGACCGCCCGTGTATGACTGTGGGGGGCCTTTGGTCCACGGCGGCGCTGACCAAGGTCCTGGTTCGGGTCAATAGCTGTCGAACGTGACACTACTCACCGTTGACGCGAACTAACCCCTATGTGCAAAAATGGGACAACCAGCCCAACTTCACGTGAGCGTGCCCACTTTTGGGTGGTTCTGGAGTCGATGCGTGCTTTGCGGGGAAACGGAGGGTCTGGTCCCCTCGTAACCGGACGTCACTGTCGTGTGACTGTCCGTTATGGGGTGGTCCATCGCCATCCGTCGGCCTTGAACCCGTGAGGGGTCAATTTTGGCGGTTTGGTCGATAGGGCTGGACGGATGGTGTAGTTGTAGACACCAGGACAAGCCGTTCGTCCTATAACCGACTCGGCCCGTCTATGCCATTTCGGACATCGCGGGCCAAGGTGCAGAATTTGAAGGATAGAACCGCCCTGGTTCGGTTCTCCCGAGGAGGCCGCTCATGACCGCTCGTACCCCTGATGCTGAGCCGCTGCTGACGCCGGCGGAGGTTGCCACCATGTTCCGCGTTGACCCGAAGACGGTCACCCGCTGGGCCAAGGCGGGCAAGCTGACGTCGATCCGCACGCTCGGCGGTCACCGCCGTTACCGTGAGGCGGAGGTGCGCGCCCTGCTGGCCGGGATTCCCGCCCAGCGCACTGAGGCCTGATAGGCCAAAGGCTCTTTCGAAGGGGCCGCTAACCGGACTCCGCCGGGTCCGGTTAGCGGCCCCTTTGTCGTACCCGGCGCCGTGCTTCCGGCGGTCGGAATGCTGAACTCCGGATAACGATTTGGTGCTCAAGATGCGGGGGGGATTTACAGTGAATAACAGTGCAATTTTACATATTAAATTAGTGAGGTCGAGAAGGGGTCGTTCCAGGGCCGGTTCTCCGGGCGGTCGAGTGGCGCCGATCACACGATCCGTCACTTGTGGTCCGGACCTGGCCGGGGTACAAGGCGGACGGCAAAAAGCGAGAGGCCCGGAACCTGACGGTTCCGGGCCCGGGCAGCTCGACAACCACGGACGGCTCAAGCTC
>NZ_JBSFGK010000166.1:0-9659 GCF_053596495.1 Kitasatospora sp. NPDC001683 | reverse complement strand
CGCGCCCGCAACGCCTCCGGCGACCGCGCCGACACCACCCACGGCACCACCGGCATCCCAACCCGACCACCAGCAACCTCGGTTACCGGAGCCGGATCGCCCTCCTCCACGATCACATGCGCGTTCGTCCCACTGATCCCGAACGACGACACACCCGCCCGCCGCGGACGCCCCTTAACCTCCCACTCCCGAGCCTCCGAGAGCAGCTCCACCGCCCCCGCGTCCCAGTCCACGTGCGAGGTCGGCTCATCCAGATGCAACGACCGCGGCAACACACCGTGCCGCATCGCCATCACCATCTTGATCACACCCGCCATGCCCGCCGCGTGCTGGGTGTGCCCGATGTTCGACTTGATCGACCCCAGCCACAACGGCCGCTCAGCCGGCCGCTCACGCCCGTACGTCGCCAACAGCGCCTGCGCCTCGATCGGGTCCCCGAGCCTCGTGCCCGTCCCGTGCGCCTCCACCGCGTCCACCTCGGACGCCGCGAGCCCCGCCGACGCCAACGCCGCCCGGATCACCCGCTCCTGCGAAGGACCGTTCGGCGCCGTCAACCCATTGCTCGCACCATCCTGGTTCACCGCACTGCCCCGCACCACCGCCAGCACCTGATGCCCGTTGCGCCGGGCATCCGAAAGACGCTCCAGCACCAGGACACCCGCGCCCTCCGACCACCCCGCACCGTCGGCCGCCGCCGAGAACGACTTGCACCGCCCGTCCGGCGATCCCACCCGCTGCCGCGAGAACTCCACGAACAGCGTCGGCGTGGACATCACGATCACGCCGCTGGCCAGCGCCAGCGAGCACTCCCCGTTTCGCAGCGCCTGCGCCGCGAGGTGCAGCGCGACCAGCGAGGACGAGCACGCCGTGTCGAGCGTCAGCGTCGGCCCGGTGAACCCGAAGGTGTAGGCGATCCGGCCGGAGGCGATGGCGCCCGCGCTGCCGGTCAGCAGGTAGCCCTCGAACTCGGGGGACCTGGCCAGCAGGGTCCCGTGGTCCTGGCCGCTGATGCCGGCGAACACACCGGTCTCGCTGCCGCGCAGCGACTGCGGGTCGATGCCCGCGTGCTCGAAGGCCTCCCAGGTGGTTTCGAGCAGCAGCCGCTGCTGCGGGTCCATCGACAGCGCCTCACGCGGCGAGATGCCGAAGAAGCCCGCGTCGAAGCGGTCCACGCCGTCCAGGAAGCCTCCTTCGACGGTGTACGTCTTTCCGGGACTGTCCGGGTCCGCGTCGTACAGTTCTTCGGCGTTCCAGCCGCGGTCGGCCGGGAAGGGCCCGATCGCGTCGACCCCGTCGCTGACCAGCCGCCACAGGTCGTCCGGCGAAGTGACCCCGCCGGGGAAGCGGCAGGCCATGCCGACGATGACCACCGGGTCGTCGTCGGTGGCGGCCCGGGGCGTGCTCGGCACCGCCGTCGGGGCGGTCGCCGCGGCCCCGCCGAGCTCGCTGTCGAGGTGGGCGGCGAGCTCGGCCACGCTCGGGTGGTCGAAGACGAGGGTGGCCGACGGCCGCAGGCCGGTCGCGGTCTTGAGGCGGTTGCGCAGTTCGACCGCGGTCAGGGAGTCGAAGCCGAGTTCGGTGAAGGCCCGGTCCGGCTCGATCGCCGCGGTGTCGGGGTGTCCCAGCACCTCGGCGACCTGGGCGCGGACCAGCTCGACCAGGGCCCGGGTCCGGTCGACGGGGGACAGTCCGGCGAGCCGGCCGGCCAGGGAGGAGGCGCTCTCGCCGCTGCCCGCCGTGCCGCGGCGCGCGACGGTCCGCACCAGGCCGCGCAGCAGGGCGGGCAGGCCGGTGCCGAGGCCGCGCAGGGCGGCCTGGTCGAGCCGGGTGGGCAGCGCCCAGGTGTGGTTCTCCCGCAGCACGGTGTCGAACAGCGCGAGGCCCTCCGCGTCGGTGAGCGGTCGCATGCCGGCCCGGGCGATCCGACTGCGGTCGGTGTCGGTGAGCGCGCCGGTGAGCTTCCCGGCGGACTCCCACAGACCCCAGGCGATGGTGGTCACCGGCAGGCCGAGGCCGGCGCGGTGGGCGGCGAGCGCGTCGAGGAAGGCGTTGGCCGCCGCGTAGTTGGCCTGGCCCGCGCCGCCGAAGGTGGCGGCGGCCGAGGAGTAGAGGACGAACGCGGTGAGGTCGAGGTCGCGGGTGAGCTCGTGCAGGTGCCAGGCCGCGTCGGCCTTCGGGCGCAGCACGGCCCGGTACCGCTCGGGGGTGAGCGCGGTGACCAGCCCGTCGTCCAGGATCCCGGCGGTGTGCACGACGGCGCGCAGCGGCCGGTCGGCGGGGACGGCGGCCAGCAGTGCGGCGAGCTCGGACCGGTCGCCGACGTCGCAGGCGGCGAGGGTGGCCTCGGCGCCGAGTTCGGCCAGTTCGGCGCGCAACTCCTCGGCGCCCGCGGCCTTCGGGCCGCTGCGGCTGACCAGCAGCAGGTGGCGCACGCCGTGCTCGCGCACCAGATGGCGGGCGAGCAGGGTGCCGAGCGCGCCGGTGGCACCGGTGACCAGGACGGTGCCGGCGGGGTCGAACGGGCCGGGGCCGGCCTCGGCGGCGGCCGCGCGGGCCAGCCGGGGCACCAGGACGGCGCCGGCGCGGACCAGGACCTCCGGCTCGTCGACGGCCAGTGCGGCGGGCACCGCGGCGACGTCGTCGGTGTCGATCAGCCGGAAGCGGTCGGGGTGCTCGGTACGGGCGGCCCGGACGAGGCCCCAGACGCTCGCGGCGGCCAGGTCGGTGCCGTCCACGGCGCCGTCGGTCACCACCGCGAGCCGGGCACCGGACAGCCGCTCGTCGGCCAGCCAGGCGGAGAGCAGCGCGGCGGCGCGGGTGACCGCGAGGTGGGTGTCACCGAGCCGGTCGCCGCGACCTCCGCCGGCGGACCCGTCCGGCCTTGCCGGCCCGGCGAGGTCGGCCAGGCTGGTGAGCACCAGCTCGGGCACCTGCGCGCCGCCGTCCAGGGCCTGCCGCAGGGCCTGCGGGTCCGGGTGGACCGGGCTGCCGGGGAAGGCCGGCGCCAGGCTTGCCGCCGCCAGCAGCAGGGGCCGCTCGGGCGACGGCCCGGTGGGCCCGGTGGCCGGGGCCTCGCGCCAGTCGATCCGGAACAGGTCCTCGTGGACCCGGCCGGCGCCGCGCAGCGCCTCGGGGCTGACCTCACGCCAGGTGAGCGATTCGACGGTGGCGACGGGCGAGCCGTCGGTGTCGGCGAGCGCCAGGGCCACCGAGTCGGGCCCGGTCGGGGTGAGGCGGACCCGCAGCCGGGTGGCGCCGGAAGCGTGCACCTCGACGCCGTTCCAGGAGAACGGCAGCCCGCCGTGCCGCCCGTCGTCGACGACACCGCGCAGCAGCGGGTGCAGGGCGGCGTCGAACAGGGCGGGGTGGAGGACGAACCGGGACGCCTCGGCGGCCTGTTCGGGGGCGAGCGCGATCTCGGCGAAGATTTCGTCGGCCCGCCGCCAGACCGCGCGCAGCCCCTGGAACTGCGGCCCGTAGCCGTGGCCGAGTGCGGCCAGCCGGGCGTAGACGCCGTCCAGGTCGACCTCGGTGGCCCCGGCCGGCGGCCACTCGCCGAGCCGGGCGGGCGCCGCTGCGCCGGACGCCGTCCCACCGGGCCCGACCGCGCCGGTGGCGTGGCCGACCCACTCGGGGTCGAGCCCCTCGGCGGGCTCGGGCCGCGAGTGGACGGCGGCCTCGCGTCGGCCGTCCTCGTCGGCAGGTCCGATGACGACCTGGAGCTGCACCGCGCCCTGGGCCGGCAGCAGCAGCGGAGTCGTGAGGGTGAGCTCCTCGACGCGGCCGCAGCCCACCCGGTCGCCGGCGGCGGTGACGAGCTCCACCAGGCCGGTGCCCGGCAGCAGCACGGTGTCCATGACGGCGTGGTCGGCGAGCCACGGGTGGCTGCCGAGCGCCAGCCGTCCGGTCAACAGGACGCCTCCGCCGGCCAGTTCGACCGCGGCGCCGAGCAGCGGATGACCGGCGACGCCGAGCCCGGCGGCCGTGACGTCGCCCACCGCCGCGTCGGAGCGCAGCCAGTAGTCGGTGTGCTGGAAGGCGTACGTGGGCAGCTCCGCCGGCGGGCGCGGACCGTCGAAGAGCGCCCGCCAGTCCACCGGCACGCCCCGCACGTGGAGGGCGGCCGCGTTGTCGAGCAGCCGGCGCAGGCCGCCGTGGCCGCGGCGCAGCGTGCCGACCACCACGGCGTGCTCGGCGCCCTGCGCCTCGGCCGTCTCGCCGATCGCCATGGTCAGCACCGGGTGCGGGCTGACCTCGACGAAGACGCCGTGCCCGGATTCCAGCAGCGCGGCGGTGCCCTCGGCGAAGCGCACGGTGCCGCGCAGGTTGCGGTACCAGTACTCGGCGTCCATCCGGGCGGTGTCGATCCAGTCCCCGGTGACCGTCGACCAGAGCGGCGTGTCGGCGGAGCGCGGGGCGAGGTCGTCCAGTTCGGCCAGCAGCCGGTCTCGGAGCGTTTCGACCTGGGCGGAGTGCGAGGCGTAGTCGATCGGCACCCGGCGGGCGCTGAGCCCGTCGGCCGCCAGGTCGGCGAGCAGGCGCTCCAGCGCGGCGGCGGGACCGGCGACGACCACGGCCCGCGGGCCGTTGACGGCGGCCACCGAGAGCTCCTCGCCGTGTCGGGCGATCCGTTGCTCGACCTCGGCGAGCGGCAGCGGCACCGAGACCAGGCCGCCGAGGCCGGCCAGCTCGGTCAGCAGGCGGCTGCGCAGGACCACCACGCGGGCCGCCTCCTCCAACGTCAGCGCGCCGACCGCGCAGGCGGCCGCGAGCTCGCCCTGGGAGTGCCCGATCACGGCGTCCGGGGTGACGCCGATCGCCCGCCAGGCCGCCGCCAGCGACACCATGACCGCGAAGAGGGCGGGCTGCACCACGTCGTCGCCCTCCAGCGCCGGCGCGTCCTCCGCTCCGGCCAGCAGGCCGAGGACGGACCAGCCGGTCAGCTCACCCAGCACCCGGTCGCACTCGGCCATCGAGGCGGCGAACGCCGGTGAGGTGGCGAGCAGTTCGCCCGCCATGCCGACCCACTGGGAGCCCTGCCCGGGGAACACGAAGACGGTGCGGCCGGGCGCGGGGCCCGCGCCGACGACCGCCCCGGCCGAGCCCTCGGACACCTCGCGGGCCCCGGCGACGAGCTCCGCGCGGTCCGTGCCGAGCACCACCGCGCGGTGCTCGAAGGCGGCGCGGGCGGACAGCAGCGCCCAGCCCGCGTCGGCGACGTCCCGCACCGGGAACTCGGCCAGCCGGGCGGCCTGTTCGCGCAGGGCGGCGGCGCTGCGGGCGGAGAGCACCCAAGGCACCACGGCCGGCGGGGTACGGTCGGCCGCCTCGGCCGCCTCGGCCGGTTCCTCGACCGGGGCCTGCTCGATGATCACGTGGGCGTTGGTGCCGCTGATGCCGAAGGAGGACACGGCCGCGCGCCGGGGGCGCTCGCCCTGCGTCCAATCCTGCTCGCGGTCGAGCAGGCGGACGGTGCCGCCCGCCCAGTCGACGTGCGGGGACGGCTCGTCGGCGTGCAGGGTCCGGGGCAGCACGCCGTTGCGCAGCGCCATGACCATCTTGATGATCCCGGCGACGCCCGCGGCGGCCTGGGTGTGGCCGAGGTTGGACTTCACCGAGCCCAGCCACAACGGCCGGTCGGCCTCGCGTTCACGCCCGTAGGTGGCGAGCAGGGCCTCGGCCTCGATCGGGTCGCCGAGCCTGGTGCCGGTGCCGTGCGCCTCGACCACGTCCACGTCCCGGGTGGTCAGCCCCGCGTTGGCCAGCGCCTGGCGGATCACCCGCTGCTGGGCGGGCCCGTTGGGGGCGGTCAGGCCGTTCGAAGCGCCGTCCTGGTTGACCGCGCTGCCGCGCACCACCGCCAGCACCCGGTGGCCGTTGCGCCGGGCGTCGGAGAGGCGCTCGACCAGCAGCAGGCCGGCCCCTTCGGACCAGCCGACGCCGTCGGCCGAGGCCGAGAAGGACTTGCACCGCCCGTCCGAGGAGAGGCCGCGCTGCCGGGAGAACTCGACGAAGACCGCCGGCGAGGACATCACGGTGACCCCGCCGGCCAGCGCCATCGAACACTCGCCCGCCCGCAGCGCCCGGATCGCCAGGTGCAGCGCGACCAGGGAGGAGGAGCACGCGGTGTCCACGGTGACCGCCGGACCGGTCGTGCCCAGGTTGTAGGCGATCCGCCCGGAGGCGATGCTCGCCGCGCTGCCGTGGCCGAGGTAGCCCTCGAAGCCCTCCGGGGCGGTGGGGAACCGGGAGCCGTAGTCGGCGTACATCACGCCGGTGAAGACGCCCAGCGGCTGCTCCCGCACGGAGAGCGGATCGATTCCGGCGTGTTCCAGGGTCTCCCAGGCGGTCTCCAGCAGCAGCCGCTGCTGGGCGTCCACGCCCGTCGCCTCGCGCGGGCTCATGCCGAAGAACTCGGCGTCGAACTCGCCCGCGTCGTGCAGGAATCCGCCATCGGTGCTGTACGTCTTCCCGGCCCGGTCCGGGTCCGGGTCGTACAGGTCCGACGGCCAGCCGCGGTTGACCGGGAACGGGGTGATCGCGTCGCCGCCGGCGGCCACCAGCTGCCAGAGGTCCTCCGGCGAGCGGACCCCACCCGGGTACCGGCAGGCCATCCCGACGATCGCGATCGGCTCCTGGTCACGCTCCTCGAACTCCCGGATCCGGTGCTGGGCCTGGTACAGGTCCGCGGACACCTGCTTGAGGTAGTTCAGCAACTTCTCGTCGTTCGCCATCTCTTCCACCCCGATCGGTCCGGCAGTACAGCGGGCTTACAGCGGTGCTCAGTTGAGGGAGATCCCGAGTTCCCTGCTCACGAAGTCGTAGACCTCGTCGGCGGAGGCGTCGGCCAGCCGCCCGGCGGCCCGGGCCGCCTCGGCGTCGCCAGTCCACGCGGACAGCAGGGCGCCCAGCCGTTCCGCGGCCTCCGCCCGGGTTTCCGCGTCGAGCTCGGCGGTGGCGAGCTCGGCCTCCAGCTCGTCCAGGCGGTCCAGCACGGGGTGTCCCGGCGACACCTCCGCGCGCAGTTCGGCCCGCAGGTAGCCGACCAGGGCGGTCGGCGTCGGGTAGTCGAAGGCCAGCGTGGCCGGCAGGCGCCGCCCGGCCAGGGCGGTGAGCCGGTTGCGCAGGTCCACCGCGGTCAGGGAGTCGAAGCCCAGCTCCGCGAAGGTCCGGTCCCGGTCGAGGCCGTCGGCTCCGGCGTGACCGAGCACCACGGCGATCTCCCGGTAGACCGTCTCCTCGACCAGCCGGTCCCGGTCCTCCGGGGCGGTGCGCGCCAGCACCTCGACCAGGTTCTCGGCGGGCGCACCGGCCGGGCCGCCGGACCGCCGGGCCGCGGCGACCAGGCCGCGCAGCACCGCGGGCAGCGCCTCGCCCTGGGCGCGCAGCGCCTTGGTGTCCAGCCGCATCGGCAGCAGCCAAGGCCGGCCGGCGGCCAGGGCCGCGTCGAACAGGTCCAGGCCGGTGGCGTCGTCCAGTGCGACGACCCCGGCCCGGGCCAGCCGGCGCAGGTCGGAGTCGGTCAGGCGGCCGGTGATGCCGCTCTCGCGCGCCCACAGGCCCCAGGAGAGGGCCTGCGCCGGAAGGCCGAGGGAGCGCCGGTGCAGCGCGAGCGCGTCGAGGTAGGCGTTGGCGGCCGCGTAGTTGCCCTGGCCGGGGGCGCCGAAGGTGGCCGCGACCGAGGAGAACAGCACGAACGCGGACAGCTCCAGGTCGCGGGTCAGCTCGTGCAGGTGCCAGGCGGACAGCGCCTTGGGCGCGAGCACGTCGGCCGTCCTGCGCCGGTCCAGGGAGTCGATGACGCCGTCGTCGGCGACCCCGGCCAGGTGCAGCACTGCGGTCAGCGGGTGTGCGGCGGGCACCTCGGCCAGCAGCTCCGCCAGCTCCGTCCGGTCCGTCACGTCGCAGGCCACCATGTCGACCACCTCGGCCCCCAACTCCTTGAGTTCGGTGACGAGTTCGGCGGCCCCGGGAGCATCCGGGCCACGCCGCCCGGCCAGCAGCAGCCGGCGCACCCCGTGCGTGCCCACCAGGTGCCGGGCGAGCAGCCCGCCCAGCACACCGGTACCGCCGGTGATCAGCGTCGTGCCCTCGGTCGGGAACGGGACGCGCGCGTCGCCGTCCCCGGCCGCCGCCCGCACCACCCGAGGCACCAGCGCGGTACCGGAGCGCAGGACGAGCTGCGGCTCGCCCGAGGCCACCGCGCCCGGCAGCAGCGGCCAGGCCTCGTCCAGGTCGTCCACGTCCACCAGCACCAGCCGGTCGGGGTGCTCGGTCTGCGCCGACTTCAACAGGCCCAGGGCGGCGGCTCCGGAGAGGTCCTCCGGGTCCGGGCCGGCGGCGCCGGTGGTGACGACCACCAGCCGCGCCCGGGTGAACCGCTGGTCCGCCAGCCACTCCTGCACCAGCTCCAGGGCGTCGCCGACCACGGCGGGCCCGTCGGCCGGGCCACCGGCCGCCAGGGGCGCCAGCACGACCGGTGGCAGCGGCTCACCACCGTCGAGCCCGGCGCGCAGGGACGCCAGATCGGCGGCGTGCCGGGGGCTCCCGGGCCGGGGGGCGCCGAGCACCGTCCACGAGCCGGTGTCCCCTCCCCCGGGCAACTCGACCTGGTTCCAGGCGACTTCGTACAGCGACCGGTGGCCGACGGACCGGACGGAGCCGGCCTCCACCGCCCGCCAGGTCAGCGCGTCGATCCTCGCCACGGTCCGGCCGCCCTCGTCCACCATGTGCAGCGACACCGTGTCCGGGCCGACCGGCGCGATCCGCACCCGCACCCGCGTCGCACCCGTCGCGTGGACGCTCACCCCGCTCCAGGCGAACGGCAGGCCGGCCGGGCGCTCGTCGTCGACGACGCCGGGCAGCAGCGGGTGCACGACGGCGTCCAGCAGGGCCGGGTGAGCGACGAAGTCACCCGCCGCGCCGGGCTGCTGGGTCGGGAGCTCGACCGTCGCGACGATCGCCTCCCCCTCCTGCCAGAGCCGGCTCAGGCCCTGGAAGACGGGGCCGTAGACGTAGCCGCGCTCGGCCAACCCCTCGTACAGGCCGGTCAGATCGCGCTCCAGCGCACCGTCGGCGGGTGGCCAGGCGAACCCGGGGCCGGGTGCCGGCTCGGCGGCGCTCAGTGAGCCCGCCACGTGCTGGGTCCACTCGGCGTCGTCCTCGTCGAAGGCCGACCGCGAGTACACCGCCACGGCCCGACCGCCGTCCTCGCCCGGCGCCTCCACCACCACCTGGAGCTGGACGGCACCCGTGCGGGGCACCACCAGCGGCGCGGACAGCACCAGGTCCTCGACCCTCGGGCACCCGGCACGCCGCCCGGCCGTCAGCGCCAGCTCCACGAAGGCGGCGCCCGGCAGCAGGACCGAGCCCAGCACCGTGTGACCGGTGAGCCAGGGGTGGCTGGACAGGGAGATCCGCCCGGTCAACACCAGCCCGCCGTCCGGCAGTTCGACAGCGGCAGCGAGAAGGGGGTGGCCGGTCTCGGACAGGCCCGCCGAGGAGACGTCACCGGCGGAAACCGGCTCCAGCCAGTAGCGCTCGCGCTGGAACGGGTAGGTCGGCAGGGCGACGCGCTGGGGGTCGTGAGGGGCGAACAGGGCCGGCCAGTCGACGTCCGCGCCGTGGACGAAGGCGTGCGCCAGCGCGGTCACGGCCTG
>NZ_JBSFGK010000165.1:0-9699 GCF_053596495.1 Kitasatospora sp. NPDC001683 | reverse complement strand
GCCGAGGAGCGGACCTTCGTCGACGCCCTCGCCCGCCTCCACGTCCACGGCGCCACGGTCGACTGGGCCCCCCTGTTCGTCGGCACCGGCGCCCGGCGCATCGACGTGCCGACGTACGCCTTCCAGCGCACCCGCTTCTGGCCCGCGCCCCTCGTCGCCCGTGGCGGCGACGTCCGCTCCGCCGGGCTCGGCGCCAGCACGCACCCGCTGCTCGGCGCGGCGGTCGAACTGGCCGACGAGGACGGGCTGGTGCTCACCGGGCGCCTGTCGACGGCCGCGTTCCCCTGGCTGGCCGATCATGTCGTCCAGGGTACGGTCCTGCTCCCCGGCGCCGGCCTGCTCGAACTCGCCCTGCGGGCCGCGGCCGAGGTGGGCTGCGACCAGGTGGAGGAGCTGACCCTGGCGGCACCGCTGGTGCTGCCCGAGCAGGACGCGCTCCAGCTCCAGCTCCGCGTGGGAACACCGGACGCCACCGGGCGCCGCGAGCTCACGGTCCACACCCGCCCGGACGGGGATCCGGACGCCGGGTGGGTCCAGCACGCGGCCGGTTCGCTGGCCGTCGGCGGAGCCATGGAGGCGGAGGCCTTCGGCGTCTGGCCGCCGGCCGACGCCGAGGCACTGCCGGTGGAGGGCGCCTACGAGCGGATGGCCGAGGCCGGGTTCGGCTACGGCCACGCGTTCCGGGGCCTGCGGGCCGCCTGGCGGCGCGGCGACGAGCTGTTCGCGGACGTCGAGCTCCCCGAGGACGTCGAGGCCGACGGCTTCGGCCTGCACCCGGCGCTCCTCGACGCGGCCATGCACGTCGCCATCGTCGATGCCGGGAGTGACGACACCGTGGTCCCGTTCGCGTGGACGGGCGCCGCACTGCGCGCCGTCGGCGCGTCGACCGTGCGGGTGCGCCTGCTCCGGCTCGACGGCGGGCTGCGGCTCGACCTCGCCGACCCTGCCGGTGCCCCCGTGTTGACGGTGGCCTCCGTGAAGGGCCGGGCGGTCTCGGCTCAGCAGCTGGGCTCGGCCGACCCGCTGTACGCGGTCGAGTGGGCGGAGCTGCCGGCCGCCACTGAGGCGGCCGCGCAGTGGACGGCCTGGGACGCCCTGCCCGCCGAGGGGCCGGCTCCCGAGACCGTCGTCCTGGACTGCGCGAGCCTGGTCGCCCCGGACGGCGACGTTCCGGCGGCCGTACGCGAGATGACGCAGCAGGTGCTGCGCGTGGTGCAGGCGTGGCTGGCGGAGGAGCGGTTCGCGGCGTCGCGGTTGGTGGTGGTGACGCGGGGGGCGGTGGCCTTTGGTGGGACCGAGGCGGTGGATCTGGCGCAGGCTCCGGTGTGGGGTCTGGTCCGGGCGGCGCAGGCGGAGAACCCGGGTCGCTTCGGTCTGCTGGACACCGACGGGGAGGTGATCGTCACCGCCGAGCCGGAGGCGGCCGTGCGTGGCGGGGCCGTTCACGTCCCGCGTCTGGTCCGGCTCCCGCAGTCGGAGGGTCCGCTGTCGGTCGGCGTGGGTGACACGGTGCTGATCACCGGCGGCACGGGCGGTCTGGGGGCCGTCGTGGCCCGGTACCTGGCCGCGGAGTGCGGCGTGCGCAGCCTGGTGCTGACGAGCCGTCGCGGCCTGGAGGCGCCGGGCGCGGCCGAGCTGGTGGCGGAGCTGTCCGCCCTCGGCGCCGTCGCCGACGTGCGCGCCTGTGACATGGCGGACCGCGAGGCGGTGGCCGCTTTGGTCGACGCGATCCCCGGCCTGTCCGCCGTGATCCACGCCGCTGGCGTTGGTGACAACGGCCTGGTCGGTGCACTCACGCCCGAGCGCATCGACGCCGTCCTGGCCCCGAAGGCCGATGGCGCCTGGTATCTGCACGAGCTGACGAGCCACCTGGACCTGACCGCCTTCGTCCTCTTCTCCTCGGCCGGTGGCCTGGTGCTGACCGCCGGTCAGGGCAACTACGCGGCGGCGAACGTCTTCCTCGACGCCCTCGCCGCCCACCGGCGCGCCGCTGGTCTGCCCGCCACGTCCATGGCCTACGGCTTGTGGGACGTCGGCGCCGGCCTCGGCCGCGACCTCGCGGACGTCGACCGGGTGCGGATGGCCAGCCAGGGCGTCCCCGTGCTCGACCACGCGACCGGCCTCGCCCTCTTCGCCACCGCCCTGCGCAGCGAGCGCCCCGCCGTCGTCCCGATCCGGGTCGACGCGGCCGCCCTGCGCGCCCGCACCGACGAGGTCCCCGCGCTCCTGCGCGGCCTCGCCGCACTGCGCCGGCGCGCCGAGCTGCCCACGAGCGGCCGCGCGGCCGAGACCGGCCTGGCCGGGCGCCTCGCCCGGCTGGGGGAGGGCGAGGGCCGGCACCTGGCGCTGGAGCTCGTACGGGCGGAGGTGGCCGCCGTGCTCGGCCACGCCTCCGCCGAGGCGATCGCGCCCGAGCGTGCGTTCCAGGAGCTCGGCTTCGACTCCCTCGCCGCGACCGATCTGCGCAACCGCCTCAACAAGCGCACCGGCCTGCGCCTGCCCGCCACGCTCGCCTTCGACTTCCCGAACGCCCGGGCCGTCGCCGCGCACCTCGTCGACCTGGCCGGCGCGGGCACGGAGACGACGCCGACGACCGGCACCGCCGTCCGCCCCCACACCGCCGACGAGCCGATCGCGATCGTCGGCATGGCCTGCCGCTACCCCGGCGGCGCGACCACGCCCGAGGAGCTGTGGCGGCTGCTGGCCGACGGCGTCGACACCGTCACCGGCCTGCCGACCGACCGCGGCTGGGACATCGAGCACCTCTACGACCCCGAGCCCGGCAAGGAGGGCCGCAGCTACACCCGCCACGGTAGCTTCCTGCACGACGCCGGCGACTTCGACCCCGGGTTCTTCGGCATCTCCCCGCGCGAGGCCCTCTACATGGACCCGCAGCAGCGGCTCCTCCTGGAGACCTCGTGGGAGGCGCTGGAGCGGGCCGGCATCGACCCGCTGTCCCTGCGCGGCAGCCGGACCGGCGTCTTCGCGGGCGTCATGTACCACGACTACGCGCTCAACACGAACCCCTCCGGTACCAGCGGCGGCAGCGTCGTCTCCGGCCGGGTGTCCTACACCCTGGGCCTGGAGGGTCCGGCGGTGACCGTCGACACGGCCTGCTCCTCCTCGCTCGTCGCCCTGCACCTGGCGGTCCAGGCGCTGCGCACCGGCGAGTGCTCGCTGGCCCTCGCGGGCGGCGCGACGGTGATGTCGACGCCGGGCATGTTCATCGAGTTCTCGCGGCAGCGGGGGCTGTCGGCGGACGGCCGCTGCAAGGCGTTCGCCGGTGCCGCGGACGGCGTCGGCTGGTCCGAGGGCGTCGGCGTGGTGCTCGTCGAGCGGCTGTCCGACGCGGAGCGCAACGGCCACCGGGTGCTCGCGGTGATCCGCGGTACGGCCGTCAACCAGGACGGCGCGAGCAACGGCTTCTCGGCGCCGAACGGGCCGTCGCAGCAGCGGGTGATCCGTCAGGCGCTGGCGAACGCAGGGCTGTCGGCCGCCGACGTGGACGCGGTGGAGGCGCACGGGACCGGCACGACGCTCGGTGACCCGATCGAGGCGCAGGCGCTGCTGGCGACGTACGGGCAGGAGCGTGAACTGCCGCTGCTGCTGGGCTCGATCAAGTCGAACATCGGGCACGCGCAGGCGGCGGCCGGCGTGGCCGGCGTGATCAAGATGGTGCTCGCGATGCAGCACGGCGTGCTGCCGAAGTCGCTGCACATCGACCGGCCCTCGCCGCACGTCGAGTGGTCGGAGGGCGCGGTCGAGCTGCTGGCCGAGGCGCGGGACTGGCCGGCGACCGGCCGTCCGCGCCGGGCGGGCGTGTCCGCCTTCGGGATCAGCGGGACCAATGCGCACGTGATCGTGGAACAGGGCCCGGATCCGGTGGCCGGACCAGTCGCTGTCGAGCGGGAGGTGGGCACGCTGCCGTGGCTGCTCGCCGCGGCGACGCCGGAGGCCCTGCGGGTGCAGGCCGAGCGCCTGGCGGATTTCGTCGGTGCCCGGCCCGAGCTCGCCGTGCTCGACGTGGCCCACTCGCTGGTCGCGACGCGGCCGGCGCTGGAGCACCGCGCGGTGCTGCTCGGCGCGGACCGCGCGGACCTGCTGGCCGGGCTGAAGGCACTGGGCCGGGGCGAACTCGCCCCTGGCGCGGCAGTCTCGTCCGCCCGGGCTGGTGGGGCGACGGCGTTCCTGTTCTCCGGTCAGGGCTCGCAACGGCTCGGGATGGGTCGGGAGTTGTACGCCCGGTTCCCAGTGTTCGCCCGGGCCTTCGACGAGGTGTGCGCTTCGATGGACCTGCCGCTGCGGGACGTGGTGTGGGGTGCGGATGCGGAGCTGCTGGACCGGACGGAGTACGCCCAGACGGCGCTGTTCGCCGTCGAGGTCGCGCTGTTCCGCCTCGTCGAATCACTGGGCGTCCGGGCGGAGTTCGTGGCCGGGCACTCGATCGGTGAGGTGGCTGCGGCGCACGTGGCCGGGGTGTTCTCGCTGACGGACGCCAGCACGCTGGTGAGCGCCCGCGTCCGCCTGATGCAGGCGTTGCCGTCCGGTGGTGCGATGCTGGCGGTGCAGGCGACGGAGGGCGAAGTCCTGCCGCTGCTGGGTGAGTTCGTGTCGATCGCGGCCGTGAACGGTCCGAGGTCGGTCGTGGTCTCGGGCGCGGAGGACGCCGTGGCGGCGATCGAAGCGCACTTCGCCGACCGCCGGACGAGCCGCCTGCGCGTCTCGCACGCGTTCCACTCGCCGTTGATGGACCCGATGCTGGCGGACTTCCGTTCCGTTCTCGACGGACTGACGTACAACGCTCCTTCGATCCCGCTGGTCTCCAACCTCACTGGCGCCCTGGACGGGGACTTCACGACCCCTGACTACTGGGTGCGTCACGTCCGCGAGGCCGTCCGCTTCGCCGACGGCGTCCGCACCCTCCACGAGGCCGGCGTCCGCCGCTACCTCGAGCTCGGCCCCGACACCGTCCTGTCGGGCCTGGTGCAGGGCGTCCTGGACGACCCGACGGCCGCCGGCACGTGCGTCGTGCCCGCCCTGCACGCGGATCGCGACGAGGAGGCGGGCCTGGTCGGCGCGCTCGGCCGGCTGCACGCGGCCGGGGCCGAGGTGGACTGGTCCGTCCTCTTCGCCGGCACCGGGGCCCGGACGGTGGACCTGCCCACCTACGCGTTCCAGCACCGCCGCTACTGGCTCGACGCGACGACCCCGCTCGGCGACCTGGGCGCGGCCGGCGTGAGCGCCTTCGAGCACCCGCTGCTCGGCGCGGCCGTCGACCTGTCCCACGCGGACGGGTTCCTCCTCACCGGTCGGTTGTCGCTGGACTCGCACCCGTGGCTGGCCGACCACCAGGTCCTGGACACCGTCCTCGTGCCGGGCGCGGCGCTGGTCGAGCTCGCCCTGCGGGCCGCGGCCGAGGTGGGCTGCGAGCTGCTGGAGGAGCTGACGCTGGCGGCACCGCTGGTGCTGCCCGAGCACGGCGCCGTCCAGCTGCACGTGCGGGTCGGCGGCCCGGACGCCTCGGACCGGCGGGAGGTCACCATCCGTTCGCGCCTGGACGGGGATCCGGACGCCGGATGGGTCCAGCACGCGGCCGGTTCGCTGGCCGTCGGCGGAGGCGTGGAGGCGGAGGTCTTCGAGGTCTGGCCGCCGGTCGGCGCGGAGGCGCTGCCGGTGGAGGGCGCGTACGAGCGGATGGCGGAGGCCGGGTTCGGCTACGGCCCGGTGTTCCAGGGCCTGCGGGCCGCCTGGCGGCGCGGAGACGAGCTGTTCGCCGAGGTCGCGCTGCCGGAGGGCGTCGAGGCCGACGGCTTCGGTGTGCACCCGGCGCTGCTCGACGCGGCCATGCACGCCGCGATCCTGGCCGGTGGGGGCGAGCGGGAGACGGTGATCCCGTTCGCGTGGACCGGCGTGACCCTGTCGGCCGTCGGCGCGTCGGGGGTGCGGGTGCGGATCGTCCGCCTCGGCGACGGCGGGCTGCGGCTCGACCTCGCCGACCCGGCCGGCGGCCCGGTGCTGGCCGTGGCCTCCATGGTGGGCCGGGCGGTCTCGGCGGAGCAGCTGGGTTCGGTCGACCCGCTGTACGGGATCGAGTGGGCGGAGCTAGCCCACTCGTCCGCCGCGGAAGCCTCCTGGGCGAGCTGGGACGAGGTCGCACGGTCCTCGGAGCCGGTGCCCGGTGTGGTCGTGCTCGACTGCGGCGGCTTCGTGGGCACCGAGGACGTCCCGAGCGGTGTCCGCGCGAACGTCCACGCCGTGCTGGAGGTCCTCCAGGCGTGGCTGGCGGAGGAGCGGTTCGCGGCGTCGCGTCTGGTGGTGGTGACGCGGGGTGCGGTGGCCTTCAGTGAAGGCGACCCCGTGCATATGGCGCAGGCTCCGGTGTGGGGTCTGGTGCGGTCCGCGCAGGCGGAGAACCCGGGGCGCTTCGGTCTGCTGGACACGGACGGGGACATCGTCGTCACCGCCGAGCCGGAGGCGGCCGTGCGTGCCGGAGCCGTCCACGTTCCACGTCTGGTCCGCCTGCCGCAGTCGGAGGGTCCGCTGCCGGTCGGTGCTGACGACACGGTGCTGATCACCGGCGGCACCGGTGGCCTGGGTGCTGTCGTGGCGCGCTACCTGGCCGCGGAGTGCGGTGTCCGGAGCCTGGTGCTGACGAGCCGTCGCGGTCTGGAGGCGCCGGGTGCGGTGGAACTGGTGGCGGAGTTGTCCGCCCTCGGCGCTGCCGCTGCGGTCCGGGCCTGTGACATGGCGGACCGCGAGGCGGTGGCCGCTTTGGTCGACGCGATCCCCGGCCTGTCCGCAGTGATCCACGCGGCCGGTATCGGTGACAACGGCCTGGTCGGCGCACTCACCCCCGCCCGGATGGACACCGTCCTGGCCCCGAAGGCCGATGGCGCCTGGTATCTGCACGAGCTGACGAGCCACCTCGACCTGACCGCGTTCGTCCTCTTCTCCTCGGCCGGTGGCCTGGTGCTGACCGCCGGCCAGGGCAACTACGCGGCGGCGAACGTCTTCCTCGACGCCCTCGCCGCCCACCGCCGCGCCGCCGGCCTGCCCGCCACGTCCATGGCCTACGGCATGTGGGACGTCGGCGCCGGCCTCGGCGAGCAGCTCCTGGAGCTCAACCGCAACCGCATGGCCGACCAGGGCGTCCCGCCGCTCACCCGCGAGGCCGGACTGGCGCTGTTCGCCGCCGGTCTGCGCAGCGAGCGCGCCGCCGTCGTCCCGGTCCGGGTGGACACCGCCGCCCTGCGCGCCCGCACCGACGAGCTCCCCGCGCTGCTGCGCGCCCTCGTCCCGGCCGCCCGCCGCACGGCGGCCCACGCCGCTCCATCGGCCGCGCCGGGCGACGGTCTCGCGGCCCGGCTCACCGGGCTGACGGAGTCGGACCAGCGGCGGATCGTCCTCGACCTCGTCCGGGAGCAGGTGGCCGGGCTGCTCGGCCACGCCTCGGGCGACGCGATCGAGCCCGACCGCGCGTTCCAGGAGCTCGGCTTCGACTCCCTCGCCGCGACCGACCTGCGCAACCGGCTCAACACCCGCACCGGCCTGCGTCTGCCCGCGACCCTCGCCTTCGACCACCCGAACGCCGAGGCGGTGGCGGACCTCATCGTCACCGAGCTGGGCGCGCGGACCGCCGCTGCGAGCGGTGAGGCGTCCCGCGCCGAGGCCGACCTGCGCGCCGCGCTGCAGTCGATCCCGACCCGCCGCCTCCGGGACGCGGGCCTGGTCGACGCCCTGCTCGACCTCGCCGACGACCGGGTCCGCTCCGCCGACGCGGAGACGGACGGCCCGGCGGCGGCGACCGAGGGCCGTCACGACCCGATCGCCATCGTCGGCATGGCCTGCCGCTACCCGGGCGGGGTGACCACGCCCGAGGAGCTCTGGCAGGTGGTGGCGTCCGGCGCGGACGCCATCTCCCCGTTCCCCGCCGACCGCGGCTGGGACCTCTCCACGCTGCGCACCGAGGACTCCACCCACACCCACGCCGGCGGGTTCCTCGACGGCGCCGCGGACTTCGACCCGGGCTTCTTCGGGATCTCCCCGCGCGAGGCCCTCGCCATGGACCCGCAGCAACGGCTCACGCTGGAGCTCGCCTGGGAGGCCCTGGAGCGCGCCGGCATCGACCCCGGCGGCCTGCGCGGCACCCGCACCGGCGTCTTCACCGGCGTGATGTACCACGACTACCCGGGCAGCGACGGCAACGGCAGCGTGGTGGCCGGCCGCGTCTCGTACGAACTCGGGCTGGAGGGCCTGGCCGTCGCCGTCGACACCGCCTGCTCCTCCTCCCTGGTCGCCCTGCACCTGGCCGCCCAGGCACTGCGCCAGGGCGACTGCTCGCTCGCGATCACCGGCGGCGTGACAGTCATGGCGACGCCCGGCGTGTTCGCCGAGTTCGGCCGCCAGGGCGCGCTCGCCCCCGACGGGCGGTGCAAGTCGTTCGCGACCGCCGCCGACGGCACGGGCTTCGCGGAGGGTGCGGGCTTCCTGATCGTCGAACGGCTGTCGGACGCGCTGCGCAACGGGCACCCGGTGCTCGCGCTCGTGCGCGGCAGCGCCGTCAACCAGGACGGCGCGTCGAACGGCCTGACGGCCCCGAACGGCCCGTCGCAGCAGCGCGTGATCCGGCAGGCGCTCGCCAACGCCCGCCTCGGCGCCGACCAGGTCGACGTGGTCGAGGCACACGGCACGGGCACGACCCTGGGCGACCCGATCGAGGCCCAGGCGCTGCTCGCCACGTACGGGCAGGACCGCGAAGAGCCGCTGCTCCTGGGCTCGATCAAGTCGAACATCGGGCACACCCAGGCCGCGGCCGGCGTGGCCGGCGTGATCAAGATGGTGCTCGCGCTGCACAACGGCGAGCTGCCGCCGACGCTGCACGTGGACGAGCCGAGTGCGAACGTGGACTGGTCGGAGGGGGCCGTCCGGCTCCTGACCGAGCCCCGGCCGTGGGCCCCGGGCGACCGGCCGCGCCGCGCCGGCGTCTCGTCCTTCGGCATCAGCGGCACCAACGCCCACGTGATCATCGAGGAGGCCCCGGCAGCGGTCCCGTCCCCGGAGGAGCCGGAGGTCGAACCGGGAGTCGTGCCATGGCTGCTGTCCGCCGCGACCCCGGAGGCCCTGCGGGCACAGGCGGGGCGCCTGCTCGCCGTCGCCGACGAGGCCCGGCCGGTGGACATCGCGTACTCGCTGGCGACGACCCGCGCGGCGCTCGAACACCGCGCGGCCGTGGTCGGCGACGGGAGCGAGCAACTCCTGGCCGGCCTGCGGGCGGTGGCGGACGGCGAGGCGCCGACCGGCGTCGCCAGCAGCGGGCGGACGGCGTTCCTCTTCTCGGGTCAGGGCTCGCAACGGCTCGGGATGGGGCGGGAGTTGTACGCCCGGTTCCCGGTGTTCGCCCGGACCTTCGAGGAGGTGTGCGCGGAGCTGGATCCGGCCTTGCGCGAGGTGGTGTGGGGTGAGGACGAGGACCTGCTGAACCAGACCGCGTACGCCCAGGCGGCGCTGTTCGCCGTCGAGGTCGCGCTGTACCGGCTGGTCGAATCGTTGGGTGTGCGGGCGGAGTTCGTGGCCGGGCATTCGATCGGTGAGGTGGCCGCGGCGCACGTGGCCGGGGTGTTCTCGCTCGCCGATGCGTGTGCGCTGGTGAGCGCCCGCGGCCGGCTGATGCAGGCGCTTCCTGTGGGTGGTGCGATGCTG
>NZ_JBSFGK010000164.1:0-9863 GCF_053596495.1 Kitasatospora sp. NPDC001683 | reverse complement strand
GGCCGATCCGACGGCGCTGCAGACGGCGGTGGCGGCGGCCCAGGCGGTGGCCCTGATCGGCTTCCCGGAGGCCCGGATCATCCTCTCCCACGCGTCGATCGCCAGGTAGGCCGAGTTGGACTTGGGCGCCAGGGCCAGCGCGATCGCCGCCTGGGAGAGGATGATCCGGGCCTCCGGGAAGCCGATCAGGGCCACCGCCTGGGCCGCCGCCACCGCCGTCTGCAGCGCCGTCGGATCGGCCAGCCCGACGTCCTCGCTGGCCGAGATCATCAGCCGCCGGGCGATGAACCGCGGGTCCTCCCCCGCCTCGATCATCCGGGCCAGGTAGTGCAGGGTGGCGTCCACGTCGCTGCCGCGGATCGACTTGATCAGCGCGCTGGCCACGTCGTAGTGCTGGTCGCCGTCCTTGTCGTAGCGCACCGCCGCCTGGTTGACGGCCGTCTCGGTGGTGGCCAGCGTGATGCTCGCCTCGCCCTTCTCCAGCGCCGCGCCGGCCGCCGCCTCCAGCGTGGTGAGCGCCCGCCGGGCGTCCCCGCCGGCCAGGCGCACCAGGTGGTCCTCGGCCTCCGCGGTCAGCTCCAGGGCGCCCTCCAGCCCGCGCTCGTCGGCCACCGCGCGGCGCAGCAGCGCGCGGACGTCGTCGTCGGTCAGCGACTCCAGGGTGAGCAGCAGCGAGCGGGACAGCAGCGGGGAGATCACCGAGAAGTACGGGTTCTCGGTGGTCGCCGCGATCAGGGTGACCCAGCGGTTCTCCACGGCCGGCAGCAGCGAGTCCTGCTGGGCTTTGGAGAAGCGGTGGATCTCGTCCAGGAAGAGCACCGTCTCCCGGCCGGACATGCCGACCGCCCGCCGGGCGCCGTCGATCACCGCCCGGACCTCCTTGACCCCGGCGGTGATCGCGGACAGCTCGACGAAGCGGCCCTCTACGGCCTGGCTGATCACGTGGGCGAGGGTGGTCTTGCCGGTGCCGGGCGGCCCCCAGAGGATCACCGAGCTGGTGGCCGCCGGACCGCGCGAGTTCGCCACCAGGCGCCGCAGCGGCGAGCCGGGCTTCAGCAGCTGCCGCTGCCCGGCCACCTCGTCCAGGGTGCGCGGGCGCATCCGTACGGCCAGCGGCGCCCGGCCGGGTTCCCTGGTCTGGCGTTCCTCGGCGGCGGCGGTGAAGAGGTCCGGTTCGTCCACACCGGAAGCCTAGTTCAGGCTCCTGACACTACTGGCCGGGATGCTCGGGCCGGTCCAGCAGCACCACGTCGAACTCCTCCAGCGACCGCAGGGTGCCGCCCAGCGCCGCCACCGCCTGCGCCCGGGCGTCGGCCGTCGGGCCGCGCGAGGCCTCGAAGCTCTCCTGGTCCGCGAAGATCGCGCCCACCGACAGGCGGCCGGTCGCGCGGTCGGCCAGCATCGCGCCGGTCACGAATCCTGCGGCCTCCTTCTCCAGCACCGGCAGCACCCGGTCCCGGAAGATCCCCGCGGCCTCGTCCACCTTGGTCGGGTCGAGGTCGGTCCGGGTCAGCCGGAAGCCGGCGCCCGGTCCGGCCGCACCGGGCGGGGCCGTCGCCACGACCTCCCAGACGTCGATGGTCACGGTGCCGCCCAGCGGTGCCAGCAGCTCGCGGCGGCGCTCGCTCAGGGCCGCGTCGCTGTCGCGCTCGGCCTCGGCGGACTCCCACCACGAGCCCATCGTGATCTTCCCGAGGGTCCGGTCGGCGAACAGCCCGTAGCCGCGGTACCCGGGCCGGCCGGTCAGCAGCGCGAGCGCCTCGGTCCGGAGGTTGTCGAGGGTCTGCTCGATCCGGTCCGGGTGACCGGTCGCGTAGACGGTACGGACGAACATGAGCACGCCTCCTGCGGACGCCCGGGCGCCACACGGGGCCGAGCTGGTGAGCAGCGCCCGGCGGACCCCGTCTACTCCAGTCTGGCAGCGTGGTCCGGAACGTACTTCTGCAGATCGCGCGGGGGCCGCTGGTAGCCGCGCGAGGCCGGGCGGGGCGGCAGCTCGATCCTGGGCGGGGCGACCTCGCGGTACGGCACGGAGTCGAGCAGGTGGGCGATCATGTTGATCCGGGCCCGCCGCTTGTCGTCGCTCTCCACCACGTGCCAGGGCGACTGCGGGACGTCGGTGTAGACGAACATCTCGTCCTTGGCGCGCGAGTAGTCCTCCCAGCGGGTGATCGACTCCACGTCCATCGGGGAGAGCTTCCAGCGCTTCATCGGGTCCGCCAGCCGGTCCCGGAACCGTCGCTCCTGCTCGGTGTCGCTCACCGAGAACCAGTACTTGCGCAGCAGGATGCCCGCCTCGATCAGCATCTGTTCGAAGGTCGGGCACTGGTGCAGGAACTGCCAGTACTCCTCGTCGGTGCAGAAGCCCATCACCCGCTCGACCCCGGCCCGGTTGTACCAGCTCCGGTCGAACAGCACGATCTCCCCGGCCGCCGGCAGGTGTTCGACGTACCGCTGGAAGTACCACTGGGTCTTCTGCCGCTCGGTCGGGGTGGGAAGCGCCGCGACCCGGGCGATGCGCGGGTTCAGGTACTCCGTCACCCGCTTGATCGCGCCGCCCTTGCCGGCCGCGTCCCGCCCCTCGAAGACCACCACCAGGCGGGCGCCCTCGACCCGCACCCACTCCTGGAGCTTCACCAGTTCCTGCTGCAGCCGCAGCAGCTCCCGCTCGTACGGCTTCTTCGCCAGTCGTTTCGGCTTCGCGGTCCGCTGCTCCTCGGCCACCCTCGGCTCCTCCGGTCCGACTGCTGCTGATGACCCTTCACCGTAGGCGCAGAAGGGTGGCCCCGCAGGTCGGCGCGGAAGGAACCCTCTACACGCCGACGAAGGGCTCCGGATAGCGGCACAGCCCGCGCGGACCGCCGTCGTACGCCGTCAGCGGCAGCACCTGGAAGTACGCCTCCGGCACCTCGAACGGGCCGGTGACCTCGTGCCGACCGGCCGGGATGAAGCCGAACCGCCCGTAGTAGTCCGGGTCGCCGAGCACGACCACCAGCTTCTCCCCCGCCTCCTCGGCGGCCGACAGCGCGGCCCGGACGACGAGTTCGCCGACGCCCCGGCGCTGCCACTCGGGCGCGACCGCGACCGGCGCGAGCGCCAGCGCGTCACCGGTGGCGCCGCCGTCGCCGACCCGCAGCCGGGTCAGCAGGGCGTGCCCGACGACCAGCCCCGCGTCGTCCACCGCGACCAGCGACAGCCCGGGCAGCCAGGCGGGATCGCGCCGCAGCGCGTCCACCAGGTCCGCCTCGTCCGGCCCGGGGAACGCGGCCATGTGCACGCGTCTGGTCGCCGGGGCGTCCTCCGGACATTCGACTCTCGTGGTGATCTGCACGAGTCAACCCTCCCTGTGTCGCACGACGTTGTGGACCGGCCCCGGACGGTGGACCGTCCGGGGCCGTTGCAGGTTAGCGCGGATGACGAGGCGTCAGCTCTTGGGCTGGGCCTCGGACTTGACGTCCTCACGGACCTTCGGCTGGGCGTCCACGCCGGCCTCGCGGCGCTGCGCCGGGGTGATCGGGGTCGGGGCGCCGGTCAGCGGGTCACCACCGGTGGACGTCTTCGGGAAGGCGATGACGTCGCGGATGGTGTCGTACCCGCCGAGCAGCGTGACGATCCGGTCGAGGCCGAAGGCGACCCCACCGTGCGGCGGCGGGCCGTAGTTGAAGGCGTCCAGCAGGAAGCCGAACTGCGAGGCCGCCTCCTCCTCGGACAGGCCGATCGCGTCGAACGCCCGCTTCTGCACGTCCCGCTGGTGGATACGGATCGAACCGCCGCCCAGCTCCGAGCCGTTGAGGACCAGGTCGTAGGCGTTGGACAGGGCCGAGCCCGGGTCGGTGTCGAAGCTGTCCAGCGACTCCGGGGTCGGCGCGGTGAACGGGTGGTGCACCGCGTGCCAGCCCAGGAACTGGCCCTTGTCGTCCTCGATCGGCTCGAACATCGGGAAGTCGACGACCCAGAGGAAGGCCCACTTGGACTCGTCGATCAGCTCGCAGCGGCGGCCGATCTCCAGCCGGGCGGCGCCCAGCAGCTCCTGCGAGGCGCGCTCCTTGCCGGCCGCGAAGAAGATCGCGTCGCCGTTCTTGGCGCCGGCCGCGGCGGCGAGGCCGGCCAGGTGCTCCTCGGAGAGGTTCTTGGCGACCGGGCCGCGCAGCTCGCCGGTCTCGGCGTCGATCAGCACGTAGGCCAGGCCCTTGGCGCCGCGCGCCTTGGCCCAGTCCTGCCAGGCGTCCAGCTGCTTGCGCGGCTGCGAGGCGCCGCCCGGCATGACCACGGCGCCGACGTACGGGGCCTGGAAGACGCGGAAGTCGGTGCCCTTGAAGTACTCGGTGAGGTCGGTGAGTTCCTGGCCGAAGCGGACGTCCGGCTTGTCGGAGCCGTAGCGGCCCATGGCGTCCGCGTAGGTCATCCGCGGCAGCGGGTTGGGGATCTCGTAGCCGTGGACCTCGCGCCAGATGGCGCCGACGATCTTCTCGCCGAGGGCCAGGATGTCCTCCTGGTCGACGAAGGAGGCCTCGATGTCCAGCTGGGTGAACTCCGGCTGCCGGTCGGCGCGGAAGTCCTCGTCACGGAAGCAGCGGGCGATCTGGTAGTAGCGCTCCATGCCGGCCACCATCAGCAGCTGCTTGAACAGCTGGGGCGACTGCGGCAGGGCGTACCAGTGGCCGGGCTGCAGGCGGACCGGGACGAGGAAGTCGCGGGCGCCCTCGGGGGTGGAGCGGGTGAGGTACGGCGTCTCGATGTCGAGGAAGTCGTTCTCCTCCATCACCCGGCGGATGATGTTGTTGACCTTGGAGCGCAGCCGCAGGCCCTTGGCCGGGCCCTCGCGGCGCAGGTCCAGGTAGCGGTAGCGCAGCCGGACCTCCTCGTTGACCGTGCCCGGCTCGTACTCGGCGACCGGGAACGGCAGCGGCGCGGCCTCGGAGAGCACCTCGATCTCGCTGACGACGACCTCGACGGCGCCGGTCGGGATGTCCGGGTTCTCGTTGCCCTCGGGGCGGACCCGGACGTCACCGGCGACCTTGACGCAGTACTCGGCGCGCAGCCCGTGGACGGAGTCCAGGTCGCGGACCACGATCTGCACGGTGCCGGAGGCGTCGCGCAGGTCGATGAAGGCGACGCCGCCGTGGTCGCGGCGGCGGGCGACCCAGCCGGCCAGGGTGACGGTGGTGCCTGCGTGCTCCGGGCGGAGCGTGCCCGCGTCGTGCGTGCGGATCACAGCTGCTTCTCCTTCAGGGTGGTGACGAGTGCGTCGAGGGCGACGGGGGTCTGCTCGCCGGTGCTCATGTCCTTGAGCTGGACGACGCCCTCGGCGAGGTCCCGGTCACCGGCGATCAGGGCGAAGCGGGCGCCGGACCGGTCGGCGGACTTCATGGCGTTCTTGATGCTCTTGACGCCGAAGGCGAGGTCGGTGGCGACGCCGGCCCGGCGCAGCTCGATCACCTTGGCGAACAGGGTGTTCTTGGCCTCCTCGCCGAGCGCGACGGCGTAGACGGAGGTGGCGGCCGACAGGTCGAGGCCGACGCCCTCGGCCTCCAGCGCCAGGTAGGTGCGGTCCACGCCGAGCGCCCAGCCGACGGACGGCAGCGCCGGGCCGCCGATCATCTCGGACAGGCCGTCGTAGCGGCCGCCGCCGCCGATCGCGGACTGGGCGCCGAGGCCGTTGTGCACGAACTCGAAGGTGGTGCGGGTGTAGTAGTCCAGGCCGCGGACCAGCTTCGGGTCGTCGACGAAGGCCACGCCGTTGGCGGTGAGCAGCTCGCGCACCTTCTCGTCGTACGCCTTGCACTCCTCGCACAGGAAGTCGCGCAGCATCGGGGCGCCGACCAGCTGCTCCTGCACCGACTCGCGCTTGTCGTCCAGCACGCGCAGCGGGTTGATCTCGGCGCGCCGGCGGGTGTCCTCGTCCAGGTCCAGGCCGGCGAGGAACTCGATCAGGGCGGCGCGGTAGACCGGGCGGCACTGCTTGTCGCCCAGGCTGTTGAGCAGCAGCGAGTAGTTGCTCAGGCCCAGCGAGCGGAAGGCGTCGTCGGCCAGGATGATCAGCTCGGCGTCCAGCGCCGGGTCCTCGGCACCGATCGCCTCGGCACCGACCTGGGAGAACTGGCGGTAGCGGCCCTTCTGGGCGCGCTCGTAGCGGTAGTACGAGCCCGAGTACCAGAGCTTGACCGGCAGGTTGCCCTGCTTGTGGAGGTTGGCCTGGAGTGCGGCGCGCAGCACCGAGGCGGTGCCCTCCGGGCGCAGCGCGAGCTCGTCACCGCCCTTGGTGGTGAGGGTGTACATCTCCTTGGAGACGATGTCGGTGGACTCGCCGACGCCGCGCGAGAACAGCTTCACGTCCTCGAAGACCGGGGTCTCGACGTAGCCGTAACCGGCCCGGCGGGCGGGCGCGGCGATGCGCTCGCGGATCGCCAGGAAGGTCGCGGAGCTGGGGGGCAGCAGGTCGTAGGTGCCCTTGGGGGCGGTGAAGGTGCTCAACTTCTCTTCCGTCACATTCCTCGTCGCGGGAAAGCCGGGGCGCCGACCGCCCCCGCTGCCTGTCGGAGGTAGGGGTTGGTGGCGCGCTCGCGGCCGATGGTGGTCTGTCCGCCGTGGCCGGAGAGGACCACGGTGGAATCGTCGAGGGGCAGGCACACCCGGGCCAGCGAGCGCATGATCGCTTCGCCGTCCCCGCCCGGGAGGTCGGTACGCCCGATGGAGCCGGCGAACAGCAGGTCGCCCGAGAACAGCACCGGGGGGAGGTCCTCGGCACCGGGCGTCCGGAAGGTCACCGACCCCCCGGTATGGCCCGGGGCGTGGTCCACGGTGAGCTGCAGGCCGGCCAGCTCCAGCACGCTGCCGTCGGTGAGCTCGCGCACGTCGTCGGGCTCGCCGACGGTGAGCTCGCCCATCAGCTGGGTGCCGAAGGCGCGGCCGACGGCCTTCTCCGGGTCGGACATCATGTACCGGTCCTCGGGGTGGATCCAGGCCGGGATGCCCTTGGCGCCGCAGACCGGGACCACCGAGGCCACGTGGTCGATGTGGCCGTGGGTGAGCAGCACGGCGACGGGCTTCAGCCGGTGCTCACGGACGAGTTCCTCGACGCCGCGGGCGGCCTGGTGGCCGGGATCGACGATGACGCACTCCTCGCCCGCCGCCGGCGCGACCAGGTAGCAGTTGGTGCCCCAGGCTCCAGCGGGGAATCCGGCGATGAACACGCGCGTCCTTCGGGTGTGTGCGGCGGCGGGCTGCGGTGGCTACCAGTAGTGATGACGTAAGGGAAGCCTACCGGCGGTACGGGTCCGGTTGCGAACCAGATACGCCGGGACCGGCTCGGCCTCCCGGCGGGTTCACCGCGTTCTTAGGGCCCGGTCCCTACACTTGGCCGCCGATGGATGCGATGATCCGCTCCGGAAACCATCCACTTTTCCCGCACATGCTCAGGAGACACGGCCGGTGGTCAGCAGCGAACAGCGGCGGCGGCAGCTCGCCCGCGAGAAGTACGAGCGCCAGATGCAGCGCCGCGCCGAGGCGGCCGCCGCCCGCAGGCGGCGCAACACGATCCTGGGCGCGTCGCTCGCGGTCGTGGTGCTGGCCGGCGGCGGCACCCTGTTCGCCACCGGCGCGTTCAGCTCGGACGACAAGGCCAAGAGCACCTCGGCCGCCTCGACCCCCCAGCCCGCGCCGACCCGGGCCGACCCGACCGCCCTGCCGACCCGCAAGCCGGTCGAGGGCTGCGCCGCCCCGGCGCCGGGCTCGCCCAACGGCAAGCAGTTCAAGGCCGAGCCGGCCATGTCGATCGACCAGGGCGCCTCGTACACCATGGCGCTGGACACCAACTGCGGCAAGGTCACCATCGCGCTGGACGCGGCCAAGGCCCCGCACACCGTGAACTCGTTCAACTTCCTGGCCGGTGAGCAGTTCTTCGACCACACCAAGTGCCACCGCCTGACCACCGACGGCATCTTCGTGCTCCAGTGCGGCGACCCGACCGCCAGCGCGACCGTGCCGGGCGGCACGGGCGGCCCCGGCTACAAGTTCGCGGACGAGAACCTGACCGGCGCGACCTACCCGGCGGGCACCGTGGCGATGGCCAACTCCGGCCCGGGCACCAACGGCAGCCAGTTCTTCCTGGTCTACAAGGACACCCAGCTGCCGCCGAACTACACCCCCTTCGGCAAGATCACCGGCGGCCTGGACGTGGTCCAGAAGATCGCCGCCGCGGGCACCCTGGAGGGCTCCCCGGACGGCCACCCGATGGCCGACGTCACTTTCAACTCGGTTACCGTGTCCAATGGTTGACCGACCCCGGGGCCACCGGCGGCGGGCGCCGAAAGCGCTCCCGCCAGGCCCCGGACCGAAATCGCCCGGCCCGGATGCGGACAGCACCGGGCCTGGTCGCCTATGTTGGCGTTGTATAGGGTGCCCGGACCCGCCTAGCCGTCACCCTCGGCAGCAAGGCACGGCGGACGGGGACGGCGGACCCATCGGTCCGCCGCACATCAACTGTGGACGACGGACGCGCGCCGCCCCGGCGCGGGCGCGACGTCATGTGGAGGACGCGCTATGAGCAGCGACCCGTGGGGCCGTGTGGACGAGCAGGGCACGGTGTACGTCAGGACCGCCGACGGCGAACGCGTGGTCGGTTCCTGGCAGGCCGGCTCGCCCGAGGAGGCCCTCGCCTACTTCGAGCGCAAGTACCAGGGCATCGAGGTGGAGATCGGCCTGCTGGAGAAGCGGGTGCGCACCACCGACCTGGCCGCCAAGGACGCCCAGACCGCGCTGGAGCACCTCCGCGCGCAGGTGACCGAGGGGCACGCGGTGGGTGACCTGGACGCGCTGGCCAAGCGGCTGGACGCGCTCGCCGGTGAGATCGAGAGCCGGCGGGAGGAGCGCAAGGCCGCCCGCGCCAAGGCCCAGGACGAGACCCGCGCCGCCAAGGAGGCCCTGGTCTCCGAGGCCGAGCAGCTCGCCGAGTCCACCCAGTGGCGGGAGGCCGGGGACCGGCTGCGCGCCCTGGTGGACACCTGGAAGGGCCTGCCGCGGCTGGACCGCAAGAGCGACGACGAGCTGTGGCACCGCTTCTCGCACGCCCGCTCGGTCTTCTCCAAGCACCGCAAGGCGCACTTCGCGACGCTGGACGCCGAGCGCGAGCAGGCCCGGCAGACCAAGGAGGCGCTGGTCTCCGAGGCCGAGGCGCTGTCCTCGTCCACCGACTGGGGCTCCACCGCGGCCGCCTACCGCGACCTGATGGCCCGCTGGAAGGCCGCCGGCCGCGCGCAGCGGGACGTCGAGGACGAGCTGTGGGCGCGGTTCCGCGGCGCCCAGGACGTCTTCTTCCAGGCCCGTTCCGCGGTGTTCAGCGAGCGGGACGCCGAGCAGGTGGAGAACCAGAAGCTCAAGGAGGCGCTGGCCGCCGAGGCCGAGGCGATCCTGCCGATCACCGACCTGAAGGCCGCCAAGGCCGCGCTGCGCGACGTCAACGAGCGCTGGGAGGCCATCGGCCACGTGCCGCGCGACGTCCGTCCGAAGCTGGACGGCCGGCTGAACGCGGTCGAGCGGGCCGTCCGCGAGGCCGAGGACGCCGAGTGGAAGCGCTCCAACCCGGAGGCCAAGGCCCGCGCGGCCGGCATGGTGGGCCTGTTCCAGGCGAAGGCCGACAAGATCCAGGCCGACCTGGACAAGGCCCGCGCCGCCGGCAACGCCGGCAAGGTGGCCAAGCTGGAGTCCGAGCTGGCCGGCGTGCAGACCCTGCTGGAGCAGGCGCACAAGAGCCAGGAGGAGTTCAGCGGCTGATCCGGCCGACCGACTGAACGGCGAAGGCCCCCGGGGTGCTTCGGTTCTAACGGTCCTCGCAACACCCGCGATCTGCGGGAGTTGCGAGGACC
>NZ_JBSFGK010000163.1:0-10406 GCF_053596495.1 Kitasatospora sp. NPDC001683 | reverse complement strand
TGGTGCGTGCCCGTGCCGGTTTGATGGACGCCCTGCCCGAGGGCGGGGTGATGGTCGCGGTCGAGGCCGCCGAGGACGAGGTCACGCCGTTACTCGCCGGCGGTGTGGGGATTGCGGCGGTCAACTCGGCGACGTCGCTGGTGGTTTCGGGCGTCGAGGCCGAGGTCCTGAAGGTGATCGAGGGGCTGGCGGGTCGGCGGACGAAGCAGTTGGACGTGAGCCATGCCTTCCACTCGCCGCTGATGGAGCCGATGCTCGACGACTTCCGCACCGTCGTGGAAGGCCTGAACTTCCGTGAACCACAGCTCCCGGCGGTCTCCTCGGTCACCGGCCGCCCGGTCGAGGGCGAGTGGTCGCAGCCGCAGTACTGGGTCGAGCACGTGTCCCGTACGGTCCGTTTCGCCGACGCCCTCGAAGTCGCCAACGCCGGCGCCTGGGTGGAGCTGGGCCCGGACGGTGTGCTGTCCGCCCTCGCGGACAACGCCGTCCCGGTGCTGCGCAAGGACCGTAGCGAGTACCGGCAGGCCGTGACCGCGCTGGCGCACGCCTTCGTCCACGGCGCGGACGTCGACTGGCCGGTCCTGTTCGCCCCTCACGACCCCCAGCGCGTCGCCCTGCCGACCTACCCGTTCCAGCGTGAGCGCTACTGGCTGGAGCCGGTTTCCGCCGGTGACGTCTCCTCGGCGGGCCTGTCCGAGGCCGGCCATCCGCTGCTCGCTGCCGCTGTCGAACTGCCGGACGGCGGGCTGGTGTTGACCGGGCGGATCTCGCTGTCCAGCCACCCCTGGCTCACCGACCACGTCGTCCCCGGCGGTCTGTTGCTGCCCGGTGCCGCGTTCGTGGAGCTGGTGGTCGCCGCCGGTGACCGGGTGGGGGCGCCCAGGGTCGAGGACCTGACGGTGACCTCGCCACTGGCCCTGTCCGAGCACGGTGTGGCACTGGTGCGGGTGACCGTCTCGGCCGCCGACGCCGCCGGGCGCCGGGACGTCGCCGTCCACTCGCGCACCGGCGGTGGCAGCAGCACCGCCGAGGATGCCTGGACCCGGAACGCCAGCGGTGTGCTCGGCCGCGCCTCCGCGACGCCGTCCGAGGCCCTGGACGCCCCCGGCGCGGCTGCCGCCTGGCCCCCGCCCGGCGCCGTAGAGATCGACGCGGTGGACGTCTACGACCGCCTCGCCGAGCACGGCTACGCCTACGGTCCGGCCTTCCGCGGCCTGCGCCGCCTCTGGCGGGCCGGCGAAGAGATCTGCGCCGAGGTCCAGCTCCAGGTGCGCCGCACGGACGACCCGTTCGTCGTCCATCCCGCGCTGCTCGACGCGGCATTGCACCCGTGGCTGCCGGGCGCGGTGCGCCAGGACGGGCCGGGCGTGCTGCCGTTCGCCTGGCAGGGCGTGGAGGTCCACGCGACCGGCGCCGACCGGCTGCGGGTGAGGATCACTCCGATCGGTCCGGACCTGGTCGCACTGCGGCTCGCCGACGCCGAGGGCCGTCCGGTGGTCACCGTCGAGGCGCTGACCTGGCGTGCGGCGAGCGCTGCCGCCGACCCCGCCGCCGACCACCTCTTCCACATCGACTGGGTGCCGGTCGAGGCCTCCGCGGCGGACCCGGGCGAGTGGGCCGCGCTGCCCTGGGACGGCGATCCGGCGGAGCTGTCCGGCCCGGTCCGTCCGCTCACCGTGGTGACGGTGCCCGCCGGTGGCGCCGACGTCGTCGCCGCGACCCACGAGCTGACCGGAAACGCCCTGCGCCTGGTGCAGGGCTGGCTGGCCGAGGAGCGGTTCGCCGACGCCTGCCTGGTCTTCCTGCTCGACGAGGGCGACGTGACGGCGGCCGGGGTGCGCGGGCTGCTGAGGTCGGCGGCCACCGAGCACCCGGGCCGGTTCCGGATCGTCGCCGTGGACGGCCGACCCGACCCGGCCGTGGTGCCGGACTCGGCGGAGCCGGAGCTCGCGCTGCGCGACGGCGCCGTGCTCGCCCCGCGGCTGGCCCGGCTCGCGCCCGCGCCCGACGCGCCGGAGCAGGCCTTCGGCCCGGAGGGGACGGTGCTGCTCACCGGCGGCACCGGTGAGCTGGGCGCCGCCCTGGCCCGACACCTGGTGCGGGTCCACGGCGTGCGGCGGCTGCTGGTGCTGAGCCGCAGCGGTCCCGCCGCCCCGTCGGCGGCCCGGCTGCGGACGGAGCTGGCCGAGGCGGGGGCCGAGGCCACCGTCGTGGCCTGCGACGCCGCCGACCGCGAGGCGCTGGCGGCGGTCCTGGGCGACCTGCCGCCCGAGCACCCGCTCACCGCCGTCGTGCACGCCGCCGGCGTGCTGGACGACGGCACCGTGACCGCCCTGACCGGGGAGCGGCTGGACGCGGTGCTGCGCCCCAAGGTCGACGCCGCCTGGGCGCTGCACGAGGCGACCCGGGAACTGGGGCTGACCGCCTTCGTGCTCTACTCGTCGATCTCGGCCCAGATCGGTGCCGCGGGCCAGGCCAACTACGCGGCCGCCAACGCCTTCCTGGACGCCCTGGCCGTGCGCCGGGCCCGGGAGGGCCTGCCGGCCACCTCGCTCGCCTGGGGCCTGTGGGCGCCCGCCGGCGGCATGGCCGAGTCCCTGAGCGGCGCCGACTTCGCCCGGATGGCCCGGACCGGCGTGCTGCCGTTGCCGCACGACACCGGCGTGGGCCTGTTCGACCTGGCGGTGCGCCAGGACCGGGCGTTGGTCGTACCGATGCGCTTCGACGCGGCCGCCGTGCCGGCCGGCGAGGTGCCGCCACTGCTGCGCGGGCTGGTGCGGACCGGAGCCCCGGGACGGCGGACCGCCGCCGGCGGCCCGGCGTCCACCGCGGCCCTGCCCGCCGCCCTGTCGGCCGCGGACCGGGAGGCCGCGCTGGTCAGGCTGGTCCGGGACGCCACGGCCGGCGTGCTCGGCCACGCCGACCCCGAAGCGCTCGACGTGGAACGCACCTTCCAGAGCCTCGGCCTCGACTCGCTGACCGCCGTCGAACTGCGCAACGGCCTGTCCACCGCGGTCGGTGCGAAGCTGCCGACCACCCTGGTCTTCGACTACCCGACGCCCCGGCAGGTGGCCGACCACCTGCTGGCCCGGCTGGGCGGGGAGCGCACGGACGCCGCGTCGGCACCGGCGGCACCGGTCCGGCCGGACGAGCCGATCGCCATCGTCGGCATGGCCTGCCGCTACCCGGGCGAGGTGGACTCCCCGGAGGAGCTGTGGCGGATGGTGGTCGAGGGCCGCGACGTGATCTCCGGCTTCCCGGAGGACCGCGGCTGGCCCGCCGACCTCCACGACCCGGACCCCGACCGGACCGGACACACCTACACCACCGGTGGTGGATTCCTGCACGGGGCCGCCGAGTTCGACGCCGGCTTCTTCGGGATCTCGCCGCGCGAGGCGCTGGGCATGGACCCGCAGCAGCGGCTCCTGCTGGAGACCGCGTGGGAGTCGCTGGAGCGCGCCGGGATCGACCCGGCCGCGCTGCGCGGCAGCCGCACCGGCGTCTTCGCCGGGCAGATGTACCACGACTACGCGCCGAGCGTGGACCGGATGCCCGAGGAGCTGGAGGGCATCCTGCTGACCGGCAACACCGGCAGCGTGCTCTCCGGGCGGCTGTCCTACACCTTCGGCCTGACCGGGCCGGCGATCACCGTCGACACCGCCTGCTCCTCCTCGCTGGTGGCGGTGCACCTGGCCGCCCAGGCGCTGCGGGCGGGGGAGTGCTCGCTGGCGCTGGCCGGCGGCGTCACCGTGATGTCGACGCCCGGCACCTTCGTGGAGTTCGCCCGCCAGCGCGGTCTGTCACCCGACGGGCGGTGCAAGCCGTTCTCGGCCGGGGCGGACGGCACCGGCTGGTCCGAGGGCGTCGGGGTGCTCGTCCTGGAGCGGCTGTCGGACGCCCGGCGCAACGGCCATCGGGTGCTGGCGGTGGTGCGCGGCAGCGCGGTCAACCAGGACGGCGCTTCGAACGGCCTCACCGCCCCCAACGGGCCGTCCCAGCAGCGGGTGATCCGCCAGGCGCTGGCCAACGCCGGCCTCGCCACCCAGGACGTGGACGTGGTCGAGGCGCACGGCACCGGTACCCGGCTCGGCGACCCGATCGAGGCCGAGGCCCTGCTGGCCACCTACGGGCAGGACCGCCCGGCCGACCGGCCGCTGTACCTCGGCTCGGTGAAGTCCAACCTCGGGCACACCCAGGCCGCCGCCGGCGTCGCCGGGGTGATCAAGATGGTCATGGCGCTGCGCGACGGAGTACTGCCCCGGAGCCTGCACGCCGACCGGCCGTCCCCGCACGTGGACTGGGCCTCGGGAGCGGTCGAGCTGCTCGCCGACAGCCGTCCGTGGCACGAGGACGGCATCCGGCGGGCCGCCGTCTCGGCCTTCGGCATCAGCGGCACCAACGCCCACGTGATCATCGAGCAGGCCCCGGCCGAGGAACCGGCCGAGGCGACCGAGGCGACCGACCGTACCCCGCCGGCCGTGGTGCCCTGGGTGCTCTCCGCCCGCAGCGCCGCCGCCCTGCGCGAACAGGCCGCCCGGCTCGCCGAGTGGCCGGCGGACGAGCCGGCCCGGGTCGGCAGCTCGCTGCTCGGCACCCGCTCGCTCTTCGAACACCGCGCGGTCGTGGTCGGCGGGGCGCCCGACGAGCTGCGGGCCCGGCTGCGGGCGCTGGCCGCCGGGGAGCCGGACCGCCTGGCGGTGGTCGGCGAGCGCGGCGACCAGCCCGGTGACGTGGTCTTCGTCTTCCCCGGCCAGGGCTCCCAGTGGCTCGGCATGGCCGCCGAACTGCTCGACACCGCACCGGTGTTCGCCGAGTCCATGCGCGCCTGCGACCGGGTCATCGGCGAACTCGCCGGCTGGTCGGTGCTGGACGCCGTGGCCGGGAACGAGGACGCGCCGTCCCTGGAGCGGGTCGACGTGGTGCAGCCCGCGCTGTTCGCGGTGATGGTCTCGCTGGCGGCGCTGTGGCGCTCCCTGGGCGTGACCCCGGCCGCCGTGCTGGGCCACTCCCAGGGCGAGATCGCGGCCGCGCACGTGGCCGGCGGCCTCTCCCTCACGGACGCCGCGCGGATCGTCGTCCTGCGCAGCCGGGCGCTGACCGAACTGGCGGGCACCGGCGGCATGCTGTCGGTCCCGCTGCCCGCCGACGAGGTGGCGCGGGCCCTGGAGGGCTGGGACGGGCGGCTCTCGGTGGCGGCGGTGAACGGTCCTCGGGCCACCGTGGTCTCCGGCTGGAGCGAGGCGCTGGACGGCTTCGAGGCCGAACTGGTCGCCGCCGGCGTCGAGGTGCGCCGGATCCCGGTGGACTACGCCTCGCACTCCGCCCAGGTCGAACCGCTCCGCGAACGGCTGCTGGCCGAGCTGCGCGACCTCGCCCCCGTCTCCGGCGACGTGCCGATGTGGTCCACCGTCACCGGACGGCCGCACGACACCGCCGCGATGGACGCCGAGTACTGGTACGAGAACCTGCGCCGCACCGTGCGCCTCGACGACGTGGTCGGCGAGCTGCTGGCGACGGGACACGGGGTCTTCGTCGAGTGCAGCCCGCACCCGGTGCTCACCGTCGGCATCCGCGACCGGGCCGAGCACGCCGACCGGGCCGGTGCCGTGGTGACCGGCTCGCTGCGCCGCCGACGCGGCGGGCTCGACCAGTTCCTCACCGCCGCCGCCGAACTCTTCGTCCACGGCGTCCCGGTGGACTGGACCCGCTGCTTCGAGGGCTCCGGGGGCCCCGCGGTCGAGCTGCCGACCTACCCGTTCCAGCGGGAGCGGTACTGGCTCGACCCGGTCGGCCCCGACACCGACGTCTCGGCCGCCGGCCTGGCCGGCAGCGGCCACCCGCTGATCGGGGCCGCCGTCGACCTGCCGGACGGCGCACTGGTGCTGACCGGCCGCCTGACCCGGGCCGCCGTGCCCTGGCTGGCCGACCACACCGTCTTCGACCGCGTCCTGCTGCCCGGCACCGCCTTCGCCGAGCTGCTCACCGCGATCGGCGACCGGGTCGGCGCGCCCTGCCTGGAGGAGGTGACCATCACCGCGCCGCTGGTCGTCCCGGAACGCGGCGGCGTGCTGGTCCGGGCCGTGGTCTCGCCGGCCGACGAGGAGGGTCGCCGCCAGGTCACCGTCCACTCCCGCCCGGAGACCGAGGCCGCCGCCCCGCCGTGGAGCGACCACGTCGAGGCCGTGCTCGGCACGGTCGGCGGCGCCCCGGTCGAGCTGCGCGCCTGGCCGCCGACCGGCGCCGTGGAGGTCGACCTCGACGGAGCGTACGAGCGGCTCGCCGCCGACGGCTTCCGGTACGGGCCGAGCTTCCAGGGCCTGACCCGGCTGTGGCGGCACGGCGCCGAGCTCTACGCGGAGGCCGGGCTGGACGCGGCGGACGCCGACGGCCACCTGGTGCACCCGGGGCTCTTCGACAGCGCCCTGCACCCCCTGCTGCTCGCCGACGACCGCGAGGGCGGGCTGCCGTTCGCCTGGCGGGGCGTGCGCGTGCACGCCTCCGGGGCCACCCGGATCCGGGTGCGGCTCAGCCCGGCCGGGCCCGACGCGGTCTCCGTGGCGGTCGCCGACGGCACCGGCGCCCCGGTGCTGACGGTCGACTCCCTGGTGCTGCGGCCCGCTGCCCGGGAGGCGCTGGCCGCCGCCACGGGGGCCCCCGACGCACTGCACCTGGTGGAGCTGGTCCCGTTGCGGCCCGGCCCCGGGGAGCCGGACGCGGGCGACTGGGCCGTCCTCGGCGAACCGCCCGCCTGGTGGCCCGCGGAGCAGGACGCGCCCGTGACCCACCCCGACCCGGCCGCCGTGGCCGCGGCCGACCACCGCCCGGCCGTCGTGCTGGCCCCGGTCGCCGTACCCGACGGCCCGGACCCGGCCGACCGCGCCCGCCGGGCCGTGCACCGCACCTTGGAGCTGCTCCGGGACTGGCTCGCCGACGACCGGCTGGAGGGGACGGAGCTGGTGGTGGTGACCGCCGACGCCCTCGCCGCCGACCTGGCCCAGTCGGGCGTCTGGGGCCTGCTGGCGAGCGCCCAGACCGAGAACCCCGGCCGGTTCCGGCTGATCGACCTGGACGGCGAGGCCGCCGCCCGGCTGCTGCCGACCGCGCTGGCCTCCGGCGAGCCGCAGCTGGTGCTGCGCGGTGCCGAGCTGTTCGTGCCCCGGCTCGTCCCGGCCGCGAGCAGGCCCGCCCTGCCCGTCCCGGACGCGCCCGCCTGGCGATTGGAGATCCCCGAGGCCGGCACCCTCGACAGCCTGACGCTGGTGCCCGCCGACGCCGCCGACCGCCCGCTGGAGGCCGGTCAGGTACGCGTCGCGGTGCGCGCCGGCGGGCTGAACTTCCGGGACGTGCTGATGGCCCTCGGCATGTACCCGGGGCGGATCGTCCTCGGCAGCGAGGGCGCCGGCATCGTCACCGAAGTCGGCCCCGGCGTCACCGAGTTCGCCCCCGGGGACCGCGTGCTGGGAATGTTCTTCCACGCCTTCGGCCCGGTGGCCGTCGCGGACCGCCGCATGATCGCCCCGATGCCCGAGGGCTGGACCTTCGCCGAGGCCGCGTCCGTCCCGGTGGTCCACCTGACCGCCTACTACGGGCTGGTCGACCTCGCCGGGCTGAAGGCCGGCGAACGGGTGCTGATCCACGCGGCCACCGGCGGCGTCGGCATGGCCGCCGTCCAACTCGCCCGCCACCTGGGCGCGGAGGTCTACGGCACCACCAGCCCGGCCAAGCAGGCGGTGCTCCGCGACCTCGGTCTCGACGAGGCCCACCGCGCCTCCTCCCGCTCCCTCGACTTCGAGGAGCGGATCCGCACCGCCACCGACGGGCGCGGCGTCGACGTGGTGCTCAACTCGCTGGCCCGCGAGTACGTCGACGCCTCGCTGCGGCTCACCGTGCCCGGTGGCCGCTTCGTGGAGATGGGCAAGACCGACATCCGTGCCGCCGACGACGTGGCCCGCGACCACGCCGGAGTCGCCTACCGGGCGTACGACCTGGTCGACGCCGGGCCGGAACGGATCGGACAGATGCTGCGCGAGGTCCTGGAACTGTTCCGGGCCGGCGCGCTGACCCTCTCCCCGGTCCGGGCCTGGGACGTCCGCCGGGCCAAGGACGCCTTCCGGCACCTGCGCGAGGCCCGGCACGTGGGCAAGAACGTGCTGACCATGACGCCCGCGCTCGACCCGGACGGCACCGTCCTGATCACCGGCGCCACCGGCCTGCTCGGCACCCTGCTCGCCCGTCACCTGGTCCACCACCACGGCGTGCGGCACCTGCTGCTGGTCAGCCGCAGCGGCCCGGCGGCGCGCGGGATCGACGATCTGGTCGCCGAGCTCACCGCGGCCGGGGCGCAGGTCACCGTGGTCGGCGCCGACATCGCCGACCGCGCGGCCCTGGCCGGCGTACTGGACGGCATCCCGGCCGAGCACCCGCTCACCGCCGTCGTCCACGCGGCCGGCGTCCTCGACGACGGCGTGCTCACCGCGCTCACCCCCGAACAGGTCGACCGCGTGCTGCGCCCGAAGATCGACGCGGCCTGGCACCTGCACGAGCTCACCCGCGACCTCGACCTGGCGGCGTTCGTCCTCTACTCCTCCATCGCCGGCGTCAACGGCGCGCCGGGACAGGCCAACTACGCCGCCGCCAACACCTTCCTCGACGCGCTCGGCCGCCACCGCGCGGCCCGGGGACAGGCCGCGACCTCGCTGGCCTGGGGCCTGTGGGAAGACGCCAGCGGGATGACCGGACACCTCGCCGAGGCGGACCGGGCCCGGATGGTCCGCAGCGGGTTGGTGCCGATGGGCTCGGCGGAGGGGCTCGCCCTGTTCGACGCCGCGCTGTCCGCCGGCGAACCCGTCGTGGTCCCCGCCCGGCTCGACACCCGCGCGCTGCGCGCCGAGCCCGCGGCCGTCCCCGCGCCGCTGCGGGACCTGGTGCGCACCACGGTGGTCCGCCGCGCCGCGGCCACCGGCGACGGCGGAGCGGAGTCCCTGGTCGCCCGGCTCACCCGGCTTCCGGCCGCGGAACGGCGGAGCACCCTGCTCGACCTGGTCACCGCGCAGGTCGCCGCGGTGCTCGGCCACACCGACCCGGCCCTGGTGCGCGACGCCCGCGCCTTCAAGGAACTCGGCGTGGACTCGCTCACCGCCGTCGAACTGCGCAACCGGCTGGCCGCCCTGACCGGGCTGCGGATCCCGGCGACCATGGTCTTCGACCACCCGAGCCCCGCGCTGGTCGCCGACCACCTCCTCGGCAGGCTCGATCTGCCGGACCCCGAGGAGGAGCCCGTGCTGGCCGGCCTGCGGGCGGTCGGCGACCACCTGCCGGACCTCCTCGGCGACGAGACGGCACGCCAGCGGGTCGCCGACCGGCTGCGCGAACTGCTCGACGCGGTGGCGGGGCCCGCAGCGGCGGGCCCGGGCTCGGGAGCCGTGGCGGACGGGGAACCCGACACCGACCTCGACACGGCCACCGACGACGAGCTGTTCGCCCTGGTCGACCAGGAGCGGCCGTAGCCCGGACGACCCGCACGGCCCGTACGGCCCGCCGCTGTTCCCTCGCACCGCCGAACCTGACCACACCAGGGGAGTGACCTCGCGTGTCCGACGAATCCAAGCTCCGCGAATACCTCAAGCGTTCGATCGCCGACGCGCGCGACGTGCGGCGGCAACTCGACGAGGCGCAGCGCAAGGCGAACGAGCCCATCGCCGTCGTCGGCATGGCCTGCCGCTTCCCCGGCGGGGTCGCCTCGCCGGACGACCTGTGGCGGATCGTCGCCGAGGGCGTCGACGCCATCGGCGGACTGCCGACCGATCGCGACTGGGAGCTCGACCGGCTGTACGACCCGGACCCGGAGGCCGTCGGCCACAGCTACACCCGGGAGGGCGGATTCGTCCACGACGCGGGCCAGTTCGACGCGGGCTTCTTCGGCATCTCGCCGCGCGAGGCGCTCGCGATGGACCCGCAGCAGCGGCTGCTGCTCGAAACCGCCTGGGAGGCCTTCGAGCACGCGGGCATCGACCCGGCCCCGCTGCACGGCAGCCGCACCGGCGTCTTCGTCGGCTCCAGCAGCCACGAGTACGGCCCCACGATCGAGGAGACCCCCGCCGAGGTCGAAGGCCTGGTGCTCACCGGCGGAGCGCCCAGCGTGCTGTCCGGCCGGGTCTCCTACACCTTCGGCTTCACCGGACCGGCCCTGACGGTCGACACGGCGTGCTCGTCCTCGCTGGTCGCCCTGCACCTGGCGGCGCAGGCGCTGCGCAACGACGAATGCCCGCTCGCCCTGGCGGCCGGGGTCACCATCATGGCCACACCCCGTACGTTCGTGGAGTTCTCGCGGCAGCGGGTGGGATCGCCGGACGGGCGGTGCAAGTCGTTCTCGGCGGCGGCCGACGGTGCGGGGTGGTCGGAGGGCG
>NZ_JBSFGK010000162.1:0-10567 GCF_053596495.1 Kitasatospora sp. NPDC001683 | reverse complement strand
GTCTACTCCCTGGAGGAGACCGGCCAGGCCGCCCTCGACGTCCACCACAACAAGCACCAGGGCAAGGTCGGCGTGCTCTGCCTGGCCCCCGAGGAAGGCCTGGGCGTGCGCGACCACGAACTGCGCGAGAAGCACCTGCCCGCCATCAACCGCTTCCGGAACGTGTGAGACGGATCTGATGAGCGAACGTGTCCAGCGCGACCGCCCCTGGCTGATGCGCACCTACGCCGGCCACTCCACCGCGAGCGACTCCAACGCGCTCTACCGGCGGAACCTGGCGAAGGGCCAGACCGGCCTGTCCGTCGCCTTCGACCTGCCGACCCAGACCGGCTACGACTCCGACCACATCCTCGCCCGCGGCGAGGTGGGCCGGGTCGGCGTCCCGGTCGGCCACGTCGGCGACATGCGCACCCTGTTCGACGGCATCCCGCTCGAGCAGACCAACACCTCCATGACGATCAACGCCACCGCGATGTGGCTGCTGGCGCTCTACCAGGTGGTCGCCGAGGAGCAGGGCGCCGACATCGCCAAGCTCACCGGCACCACCCAGAACGACATCGTCAAGGAGTACCTGTCGCGCGGGACGCACGTCTTCCCGCCCGGCCCGTCGGTGCGCCTGATCACCGACATGATCGCCTACACGGTCGGCAACATCCCCAAGTGGAACCCGATCAACATCTGCAGCTACCACCTGCAGGAGGCCGGGGCCACGCCCGTCCAGGAGATCGCCTACGCGATGTGCACCGCCATCTCGGTGCTCGACGCCGTCCGCGACTCCGGCCAGGTGCCCGCCGAGCGGATGGGCGACGTGGTCGCCCGGATCTCCTTCTTCGTCAACGCCGGCGTGCGCTTCGTCGAGGAGATGTGCAAGATGCGCGCCTTCGCCCGGCTCTGGGAGAAGGTCACGCTGGAGCGGTACGGCGTCACCGACCCCAAGCAGCGCCGGTTCCGCTACGGCGTCCAGGTCAACTCGCTCGGCCTGACCGAGGCCCAGCCGGAGAACAACGTCCAGCGGATCGTCCTGGAGATGCTGGCCGTCACCCTCTCCAAGGACGCCCGCGCCCGCGCCGTCCAGCTGCCCGCCTGGAACGAGGCGCTCGGCCTGCCCCGCCCGTGGGACCAGCAGTGGTCGCTGCGGATCCAGCAGGTGCTGGCGTACGAGTCGGACCTGCTGGAGTACGGCGACATCTTCAACGGCTCCGAGGTGATCGAGGCCAAGACCGCCGCGCTACTGGCCGGTGCCGAGGCGGAGATCGCCAAGGTGCTGGAGATGGGCGGGGTGATCCCGGCCGTCGAGTCCGGCTACCTCAAGTCCAACCTGGTCGCCTCGCACGCCTCCCGCCGGGCCCGGATCGAGTCCGGCGAGGACAAGATCGTCGGCGTCAACTGCTTCGACACCACCGAGCCCAGCCCGCTCACCGCCGACCTCGACACCGCGATCATGGTCGTCGACCCGGCCTCCGAGCAGTCCGTGCTCGCCGCCCTGGAGGCCTGGCGCGGACAGCGCGACGAGGCCGCCGCCCAGCAGGCGCTGGCCGAGCTCAAGACCGTCGCCGGCACCGAGGCCAACCTGATGCCGGCCACGCTCGCCTGCGCCCGGGCCGGCGTCACCACCGGCGAGTGGTCCTTCGCCCTGCGCGAGGTGTTCGGCGAGTACCGCGCCCCCACCGGCGTGGGCGGCGCGCCCGTCGCGGTCGCCGCCGAGCCCGGCGGGGAGCTGGAGCAGGTCCGCGCCGCCGTCGCCGCCACCGCCGCGGAGCTGGGCGCCGGCAAGCTGCGCCTGCTGGTCGGCAAGCCCGGCCTCGACGGGCACTCCAACGGTGCCGAGCAGATCGCCGTACGTGCTCGCGACGCCGGGTTCGAGGTGGTCTACCAGGGCATCCGGCTCACCCCGGAGCAGATCGTCTCCGCCGCCGTGGCCGAGGACGTGCACTGCGTGGGTCTGTCCATCCTCTCCGGCGCCCACGGCGAGCTGGTGCCGGACGTCCTGAAGCGGCTGCGCCGCGCCGGGGTGGAGGATGTTCCGGTGATCGTGGGTGGCATCATCCCGGCAGCTGACGGCGAGGCCCTCAAGGCCGCCGGCGTCGCCGCCGTGTTCACCCCGAAGGACTTCGGCATCACCACCATCATCGGCCGGATCGTGGACGAGATCCGGCTGGCCAACAAGCTCCAGCCGTGGACGTCCGCACCGACCGCGGCCACGAACTGACCGGCTGACCAGCTGACCACTGGGAAGGAACCGAACCACCCTCATGACTAACGTCAACCGCCTGCGCCCGCGCCGCTCCTGCCTCGCCGTACCGGGCAGCAACCCGCGCTTCCTGGAGAAGGCCCAGGGCCTGCCGGCCGACCAGGTCTTCCTCGACCTCGAGGACGCCTGCGCCCCGCTGGTCAAGGAGAGCGCCCGCCACAACATCGTCGACGCGCTGAACAACGGTGACTGGGGCAACAAGACCCGCGTCGTCCGCGTCAACGACTGGACCACCCACTGGACCTACCGCGACGTGATCACCGTGGTCGAGGGCGCCGGCCCCAACCTCGACTGCATCATGCTGCCGAAGGTCCAGGACGCCGAGCAGGTCAAGGCGCTCGACCTGCTGCTCACCCAGATCGAGAAGACCATGGGCTTCGAGGTCGGCAAGATCGGCATCGAGGCGCAGATCGAGAACGCCAAGGGCCTGATCAACGTCGACGCCATCGCCGAGGCCTCGCCCCGGCTGGAGACCATCATCTTCGGCCCCGCCGACTTCATGGCGTCGATCAACATGAAGTCCCTGGTGGTCGGCGAGCAGCCGCCCGGCTACAACGCCGACGCCTACCACTACATCCTGATGCGCATCCTGATGGCCGCCCGCGCCAACGACCTCCAGGCGATCGACGGCCCCTACCTGCAGATCCGCAACCAGGAGGGCTACCGCGAGGTCGCCGGGCGCTCCGCCGCCCTCGGCTTCGACGGCAAGTGGGTGCTGCACCCGGACCAGGTCGCCGCCGCGAACGAGATCTACTCGCCCTCGCAGCAGGACTACGACCACGCCGAGCTGATCCTCGACGCCTACGACTACTGCACCTCCGAGGCGGGCGGCGCCAAGGGCTCCGCGATGCTCGGCGACGAGATGATCGACGAGGCCAGCCGCAAGATGGCCCTGGTCATCGCGGGCAAGGGCCGGGCCGCGGGCATGCAGCGCACCACCAAGTTCGAGATCCCGGAAAGCTGAGGGCCTGAGCCATGCAGTTCGGACGCACCTACGAGGAGTTCGAGGTCGGCGCGGTCTACAAGCACTGGCCCGGCAAGACGGTCACCGAGTACGACGACCACCTCTTCTGCCTGCTCACCATGAACCACCACCCGCTCCACATGGACACCAACTATGCGGAGAAGACGACGGACTTCGGCAAGAACGTCGTAGTGGGCAACTACATCTACTCGCTGCTGCTCGGCATGTCCGTCCCGGACGTCTCCGGCAAGGCGATCGCCAACCTGGAGATCGAGTCGCTGCGCCACGTCGCGCCGACCTTCCACGGCGACACCGTCTACGGCGAGACCACCGTCCTCGACAAGTGGCCGTCCAAGTCCAAGGACGACCGGGGCATCGTCTACGTCGAGACCAAGGGGTACAAGCAGGACGGCACGGTCGTCTGCGTCTTCCGCCGCAAGGTGATGGTGCCGACCGCGACGTACATCAAGGAGCGCGGCGGCGAGCAGCCCGGGCGCCCCGAGCCGCTCTCCTGAGCCCCACCCCTATATAGGGACCCGTTCCACATATAGGGACCCGTTCCACCCAGACCCCGGACGGGGAGGCCGCCGTCATCGGCCGACCCCCACCCGGTCGGGGGCCCTGCTGCCGCAGCCACGCCGGCAGGGCCCCCGGAAATCCCCCCCCCCGCCCTCTTCAGACATTCCGGAGCCGCACGATGGGACGCCTCGCACAGACCGACGGCCTCACCGAGATCCAGCGGGACATCCTCGCCACTGTGCGGGATTTCGTCGACAAGGAGATCATTCCGGTCGCGACCGAGCTGGAGCACAAGGACGAGTACCCGACCGCCATCGTGGAGGGCATGAAGCAGCTCGGGCTGTTCGGCCTCACCATCCCCGAGGAGTACGGCGGCCTCGGCGAGTCCCTGCTCACCTACGCCCTGGTGGTCGAGGAGATCGCCCGCGGCTGGATGTCGGTCTCCGGCATCGTCAACACCCACTTCATCGTGGCGCACATGATCAACGCCCACGGCACCCAGGAGCAGAAGGACTACTTCCTGCCGAAGATGGCCGCCGGCGAGATCCGCGGCGCCTTCTCGATGTCCGAGCCCGGCCTCGGCTCCGACGTTTCGGCCATCTCCACCAAGGGCGTCAAGGACGGCGAGTTCTACGTCCTCAACGGCCAGAAGATGTGGCTCACCAACGGCGGCACCTCCACCCTGGTCGCGGTCCTGTGCAAGACCGACGAGGGCGGCAACACCCCGTACAAGAACATGACCACCTTCCTGATCGAGAAGACGGCCGGCTTCGGCCCGAACCCGACCGTCCCCGGCCTCACCGTGCCCGGGAAGATCGAGAAGATGGGCTACAAGGGCGTCGACACCACCGAGCTGGTGCTGCAGGACGTGCGGATTCCGGCCGACCGCATCCTCGGCGGCGTCCCGGGCCGCGGCTTCTACCAGATGATGGACGGCGTCGAGGTCGGCCGGGTCAACGTCGCCGCCCGCGGCTGCGGCGTCGCCCGGCGCGCCTTCGAGCTCGGCATCTCCTACGCCCAGCAGCGCTCCACCTTCGGCAAGAAGATCGCCGAGCACCAGGCGATCCAGTTCAAGCTCGCCGAGATGGCCACCAAGGTCGAGGCCGCCCACCAGATGATGGTCATGGCCGCCCGTAAGAAGGACAGCGGCGAGCGAAACGACCTCGAGGCCGGCATGGCCAAGTACCTGGCCTCGGAGTACTGCAAGGAGGTCGTCGAGGACGCCTTCCGGATCCACGGCGGCTACGGCTTCTCGAAGGAGTACGAGATCGAGCGCCTCTACCGCGAGGCGCCGATGCTGCTCATCGGTGAAGGAACTGCGGAGATCCAGAAGATGATCGTCGGGCGTCGGCTCCTCGAGGAGTACAAGATCGCCGAGTGACGACCGGTCTCCCGCCCGAGCGCGGGACCACCGAGTGATTGCGGGGCCGCCCGGATTGACGGGCGGCCCCCTCCGAACCGCCGGTCGACGGGCGTGCGGGCCCGTCCCGGCAGAGTGCCGTGTCCCGTCACGGGCCCGGTCTGGTCCGCCAGGGTCCGGCACGGCCTCCGGAAAGCGGTCGCAGGGCGTACAGCTGCAACGACGCGCCCTGCGGCCGCTTCCGTACACCTTCTTCCGACCGCCACGGGCCGTGTCCCCCACCGGGTTCCGTGCGCCCACCTGTTGAGACAAGAGTCACCAGCCGTGTCCGGTCCCTTGGGAACCGGACCGGGGGGAGCTACGGTCGTAGAGGCGGGACGCGTGCACGCGCTCCCACCGGACACATGAACGAGCAGGCGGGTTGCCCACCCACCGTGTGCTCCCGATAGCATCCACCGGGACAGCAAGCCGTCCCTCTATTACCGATCCCGCGGTGGCCCCCGTCCAGCGGCCATGATCCCCCGCGACAAAGGTCTTCGATGCCCATCAGCCCGTCCCCTCACACCTCCGTCACGGACCGCGATGCCCTCGCAGCCCCGACGGCCGGTCGGCGACCCCGCGTGACCATCGCGCGCGGAGCCACCCCCTGGTTCGTCCCCACCCTCGCCACGGCCGCCGTGACCACCGCCCTCACCCGGCGCAGCGGCAAGTGGGCCCTGGCGGCGGTACCGGCCTGTGCGCTCAGCGCGGGCATGCTGTGGTTCTTCCGCGACCCCGAGCGTGAGATCGGCACGGGCAGAGTGATCTCCCCCGCCGACGGCGTGGTGCAGAGCATCGACGCGTGGCCGGACGGCCGCACCCGGGTCGCGATCTTCATGAGCCCGCTGAACGTCCACGTCAACCGCGCGCCCCTGCCGGGCACGGTGACGTCGGTCGAGCACGTCGCGGGCGGTTTCGTGCCGGCGTTCAACAAGGACAGCGACCAGAACGAGCGGGTCGTCTGGCACTTCGACACCGAGCTCGGCGACATCGAGATGGTGCAGATCGCGGGGGCCGTGGCCCGTCGCATCGTGCCGTACGTGGCCGCCGGAACCAAGGTCGAGCAGGGCGACCGGATCGGCCTGATCCGGTTCGGGTCCCGGGTCGACACCTACCTGCCGGCCGGCGTCGAGGTCGGCGTCGAGGTCGGCCAGAAGACCACAGCCGGGGTGACGCGCCTTGACCGTGACTGATCCTGAGACAATCGTCGGCCTGGACGACGAGGAGACGGCCCTGCGCCGCCGCCGCTGGGCGCGCGACCGCGAACTGCGCGCCCCGCGCTCCCCGCAGCACCTGTCCACCGCCGACTTCCTGACCCTGGGGAACGCCGTCTGCGGCTTCCTGGCGATCTACTCGATCACCACCGGGGTCCTGATCCCGCACATCACCAACCCGGACGCCGCTCCGGACCGGCACAGCGCGGCCACCGCCGTCACGCTGCTGCTGATCGGCTCGATGTGCGACCTCTTCGACGGCCTGGTGGCGCGGAAGCTCCGCTCCTCCGCCCTCGGAGCGGAACTCGACAACCTGGCCGACCTGATCAGCTTCGGCATCGCGCCGGCCTACTTCGTCGCGGTCTGGGGCATGGTCTCGCAGGGCTCCAACCGGACGCTCTCGGCGCTGATCGCGCTGACCGTGCTGCTCGCGGTCGTCCTGCGGCTGGCCCGCTTCTCGGCCGTCAAGATGCGGCCCGGGGTGTTCCAGGGGATGCCCTGCCCGATGGGCGCGATGACGGTGATCGCCATCGTGCTGCTCGACCCGCCGTTCCTGCCCGGTCTGCTCGCCATCTTCGGCGCGGCGTACCTGATGGTCAGCCGGATCGAGTACCCGAAGCCGCAGGGGCTGCTGGCCACCGCGACGCTCTGCTGGGTCGTCGTGGCGATCGGCTGCCTGGCCGCCTGGGCGACCGGGCTGCCCGGTGGCGACACGCTGATGCACGTCGGCGCGTTCGCCCAGATCACCCTCGCCGCGATGGCGCCGCTGCTGGTCATCCGGCGCAAGGTCGGGCAGAAGGTCGGCGACGTCCGTGCCCGGCGGGCGGAGTCGCGGCTCGGCTGAGTCCGCTTTCGCGATGTGGGAAGGGCCCGGAACCTGACGGTTCCGGGCCCTTCTTCGTTCGGTGTTCCCTCACGTCTTCGTTCGGTGTTCCCTCACGCGCCGCCGGTGTGGACGCTGAAGGCGGAGCGGCGGGCCGCCCGGGCCACGCCCGGGTCCGGGTGCACGCCGGAGACCGCCGTCAGCACCGAGGCCGCCCGGGGGTGCCCGGACTGCCGGGCACGGGCGAACAGCCGCACCGGGTCGCCCGCCGAGGCGCCCTCGACGTGGCCCACCAGCAGCTCAGTCTCACCGTGGTCCAGCACCGCGGCCGCGGTGTCCACCCACAGCCAGGCCGCGTCCTCGGCGCCCAGCACGTCCGCCGGGGAGACCCCCTCGTCGGCGCGCTCGGCCAGCCACAGCAGCGCGTACGGGCGCAGCACCGGCTCGTCCACCGACGCCCGCACCGCCTGCTCGGCGGGACCGCCGGCCACCCGCAGCGCCTCGAAGGCCAGGCCGCGCACCAGCGCGTCGTCGCCCTGGGCGGCGTCCAGCAGCTCGGCCACCGCGCGGTCCGCCGGGCGGGCCGCCACCCAGGCGCGGAACTCGGCCCGGGCCGGGCCCGGCGAGTAGTCCGCGCAGGCGTTCAGCAGCTCGAAGGCGCTCTGCTCGATGTGCCCGGCCGCGGTCTGGGCGACCGTGCAGATCTCCTCCAGCTTCGCCCGAACCGCCCAGTGGCCCAGCGGGGACAGCTCAGCGGCATCGTTCCTGCGCACCACGGCGCCGACGGCCGCCAGGCCGTCCAGCATCCAGTCCAGGACGGCGGCCACGTCCGAGGGCGCGGCCGGGGTGTCGATCTGCGGCGCCCGGCAGGTGCCGCGGACGGCGGACACCGCCGAGGCGGCGTGCGGCACCGGCGACAGGCCCGGGTTGCCGAGGCCGGCGCCGACCCGGCGCTCGTCCAGACCGCGGCGCAGCAGCTCCAGCAGTTCGCTCTCGGCCACCGGGCCGTCCACCAGGTGCAGGAAGGACAGCAGCTGCGGGGCCTGGTCCACGGCCTGACCGGCCAGGACGGCGAACACCCCGCGCAGCGCGGCGGGCGGCACCGGGGCGAGCAGCGTCCAGGCGTCGAACAGGCCGGACCAGCCGCGCACCACGGCCTCGTCGTCGTGCTCCCAGGCGTGCAGGCGCCAGCCGGGGCCGGCTCCGCCGTCCCGGGCCTCCACCAGGCCCACCAGCAGTGCCTGGCCCCACGCCTTGGCAGCGGCGCCGGCCGTCATGGCCAGCGCCCGGCCGGCCGCGCGGGCGTCCTCCGGGAGCAGCTCGCCGCGCTTGTCGACCTCCTCCAGCTCCCCGGCCCAGCGGGCGATCCGCACCGCGTCCACCAGCATCCGGCGGGCCAGCGGCGCCAGCTCGGCCGGTGCGGGGAAGCCCTCCGGCACGGGAACCCGGCCTCGGCCGGGCGCCGGCGCGGGCCCTCGTCGCCGGGGTACACCGGCCCCGCCCGGCCTGCCACCGGAGGGCCGGTGGGCCGTACCGGGGAGACGGGTCACCGTCGCACCGGTACCGATCGTCGGCGGGAGCGGGGCATCACGGTCGCGCGGGTTCCGAGACGTCACGTCGAGCAGTCTTCCCCTTGCACGGGCCTTCTGTCACATCCGGTTGTCCGTACGACCGCTCGACCCGGGACGGCACCTCCGCAAGATCGGGCAACAGTGGCAAACCGCCTGGCTGGAAACGTGTGGCGGGGTCATGCCAGGGGTGCGGCTGGGCGTCGCGCTGGCCGTTCGGGCGATCACGCTCCGTCATGCTCCGCGTGGGAATCGGGGGTTCCGGATCGGCGGGGGTGGGTGCGGGCGGAAGCGGAGGGCCGGGATCCGGCCAGGTGGCATGTGCCTGATGGGTGGTGGCGGTGCACCAGAAGTCGGCGGGGCCGACTTTCGGTGCGGTGGGCGGGCGAACGACTTGCCGTCGTTCGGGAGCAAATTGTGTCCCTAATGGCGCGTGGCGTTCGATGGGCGGCCGAGGACCTGTGAATTCGTGGATCCGTGGATCCGTGGATTCAGAGCAGCGGGGTGAGCCAGCGCCGGAGGAGTTCGGTGTAGTGGTCGGGGGCCGAGTTCCACAGGGCCGCGTGCTCGGCGCCCGGGAAGCGCTGGAGGTTCACCACGTCCTGGCGGGCGGCGGCCAGGCGCTGCACGGTGCTGAACGGCGCGATCCGGTCGTCCGGGCTGTGCAGCACGAGGGTGGGGACGCGCAGGTCCGCGCCCTCGGCGAGGCGGGAGGAGTCCGCGAGGTCCACGCCGGTGCGGCCCTGCGCGGCCAGCGCGCCCAACTCGGCGGCGACACCGGTGAAACCGGCCCGGGCGGCGTCGCGGCGAGCCGCGTCCGGGAGGTCGAGGACCGGCGAGTCCAGGATGATCCCGCTGATCGCGTGCGCCCAGGCGGAACGAGCCGCGGTCTGCAGGACCGTGGTGGCGCCCACCGACCAGCCGTAGAGGATCACCCGGCCCGCGCCACTGTCGAGCGCCAGCCGCACCGCCGACTCGACGTCGCGCCACTCGGTCTCGCCGAAGTGGCTGTAGCCGTCCGGCGCGGCGGGGGCGCCCTCGTCGCCGCGGTAGGTGACGGCGAGGGCCGGCAGGCCGAGGCGGTGCAGCGTGGGCAGCACCGGGAGGGTCTGCTGACGGTCGGCCTCCGGACCGTGCACCAGGATCACCCAGGTGCCGCGCTTGCCCTCGAGCCGCCAGGCGGGAAGCCGACCGAGCTCGCCCTCCGCGGCGGTGGCGGTGAAGGCCAGGCCGAGCGCCGTGGTGGGGTCGCCGAGGTGCACGCGCGGGGTGAAGCGGACCTCGGCGCCGGGCGTCAGGGTGCCCCGGTCGGCCCGGACCAGGCGCCGGGTGACGCCCTGCTCGTCGCTGTGCAGGATCTCCTGGACCACCGCGTGACCGCCGTCCTCCCACTCGACGGCCCAACGGCCGGGCCGCAGGCTCTCGGGGCGGCGGCTGAAGGTGACCCGGCCGGCGGCGAGGCTGTGCACCACCACGGGCCCGGCCTCCGGGCCGGCCGGGCCCGGCCTCGGGTGGACCATCCGCTCGGAGGCCCGGCGGCCGATCACCAGGACGGCGGCCCCGGCCCCGACGGCGGCGGCCGCCACGACGGCTGCGGTTCCCCAGCGCATTTCGTTCCCCGCTCTGTTTCACGGACGGGACGGTGTTCGAGCACCAGTTCACCGGGGGGCTGCGGGGGTGGCCACTGGGCTGGGCCGTTCGGGTGGGTTGGGGTTTGGGTGGGTTGGGGTTTGGGGGTGGGGTGGGCTCTCGGGAGGGTGGGTGGCCGGGGCGGTTCCGGGGGTGGCCGCTCCGGGGGCTGGATGATTTTCCGACTGCCGACTCTGTGG
>NZ_JBSFGK010000161.1:0-10572 GCF_053596495.1 Kitasatospora sp. NPDC001683 | reverse complement strand
CTCGACGCTGGTCTCGAACGGCACGCTCTTCACGTTGAGTTCTCATCTGACCGCGGTCGACACAGCGACCGGAACCGTGACTCACCGACCTCGCCCGCTGCCTCTGGGGCGACGAGTACGGCCCCACCCCCGAGTGCGACGCGACCTGGCAGCACAAGGAGTCGTACTTCACCGAGAAGCTGACCTTCGCCGACCCGGACGAGATCCTCGCCATGCTGCGGACCCTCTCCCCCCACCTGGTCGACGGCCACCTCCCGGTCTGGACCCGCAACCTCGCCTACCGCCTGCTCCTCCTCCAACGCCCCGACGACCCGGCCCTCCTCCGCGAGGCCGCAAGCAGCCTCCACCTGCACGGCCCGGACTGGGACCACATCGCCGAAGAGCTGACCCACCGCGCGGACACCCTCGAAGCGGGCTGAGCTTCGGCGATCATCCGTGCCCCAGCCGCACCCTCGAAGGGGTCGCCGGTCGGAGGCGGCGCGGCTCGATCCCCCCTCCTCGGACTCACTCGGCCGCCTCCGGCACGGGGACTTGACCAAAGTCCCCCTCGGGCTCGCGGGTGAGGATGGCGTACAACGCGGGGTCCGCATAGACCTCGGCGCTGTGCTTCCACTGCGTGAGCAGCAACGCGATCGGGGCGAGATTGTCCAGCGCCACTGCGCCGCGAGCCGTGTCGACCAGCTCGGCGAGCAGGGTGTCGATGTCCCCCTCCGGCAGGAACGTGACCCAGGGCAGGGCCTCGGGCCCGCCTGGCGCAGGGCGGCGATGTTCTCGGGCCAGTGAGTAGTGTGCATCGTGAAGTTGCAGGTCAGGGGTGTGGTGTGCGGGGTGGCAGAGAGACTCGTGCTGGTCGGCGGCCGGTGTCTACGGCGAAGATCGTCCGACCGGTCAGATGGAGTGGTTCTCGGGTTCTGCTGTACTTGCCGTAGGGGTCTGGCCGACACTCGGATCGTTCCCTGCGTCAGGCGGCTGACCGGCCGCCAGGACACACCGCAGCGAGTGCGCCGATGCGCGCAGGAGGGAGTGCACGTCATGATCCTCCCGAAGGTCCGAGACCTTCGCTTCGTGACGATCCGTCGTGGTGGGACTCTCACTGATGCGGATCACCGTCTCCTCGCTCTATGGGCTGCCTCGTGTGCAGAGCACGTCCTTGGCCTCTTCGAGTCGGCGCAGCCTGGGGACCCCCGACCGCGCCAGGCGATCGAGCATGCCCGGGCTTGGGTGCGTGGCGAGGTCAAGATGATGCAGGCTCGCGCGGCGGGCGGCCATGCGATGGGGGCAGCCAGAGACCTGCGGGGGGCAGCACGGCACGCCGCGTACGCCGCCGGCCAGGCCGGGGCCGTCGCCCACGTTGCCGCGCATGAGCTCGGCGCGGCCGCCTACGCGATCAAGGCCGCACGTGCAGCGGCACCGGAAGGCGAGAGCGAGACCGCGGGACGACTCGAGTGCCAGTGGCAGCGTAATCAGCTCCCGGAGGCGATCCGCGGGCTCGTACTTGATGACCAGCGGCTGCGCAACGACATCTGCTGGTCGGTGTTCGACTGTTGAAGCTGAACCTTGCAGGGCCGAGACCAGCGCGGCGACCTGCTCCCCCTTCGTCGGGACCGGCAACACCAACGGGCCCAGCTCCTCCACCTCCCGGTCGCCCACGCACTGCGGGCACTCCAGCCGGCCCGGGCCGGCGTTCTCGTCCAGTTCCAGCTCCGAGCCCGCCTCCCCGCCGATCGAACCCCGGCACGTCCAGCACGGGCGCGGCGCAGCGTTCGCCGTACGGGCAGCCGGCCTGGGAAGGATGCCTCGTGCCCGGCTCCGGACCACTTCACGCGCGGACCGCGGCACCGCTGTCGGAGCTCGGGATCGAGGAGGACCAGGAGCTGGTGGCCGCCAAGGCCGCCGCGGAGGCGAAGCCGAAGGTGTCCCGCACGGACCGGTTCGCCCAGGGCCTGACGGCGCTCGCGCAGTTCGTGGAGCGGGAGCGTCACGCCAACGTCCGGCGCCCGCACAAGGAGCCGCTGGAGGCCGAGGAGACGGGCCCCGGGGGTGAGGAGCGGGTGGTCGTGTCGCACTTCGCCCTGGGCACCTGGCTCAACAACCAGAAGGCGAGGTGGGCCAAGCTGACTCCGGGGCAGCTGGCGCAGCTGGCCGAGCATGGCGTGGAGTGGGCGTAGGGCCGGCGGTGGGTTGCCGGGGAAAGAGCTGGGAGGCCGTCACCTGAGGGGGCGGCCTCCGGGCGTTTTGTGGGGCAGACCGACCGGGGCGTTTGTGTAGGCACTGGTGGGGCGGGGTTGGTGGGTCGTTCTGGGGATTGGTCCGCCAAGGCGCGCCCTTCTTCATCGGAGTGCAGCGGTTTGGAGATCCGAAGGGAGGTTGGGCAGGGGAATGAAGCCCGTCCAGTGGGGGCCGTCGGTGAGGGCTTCGGGGAAGTGCAGGCGGGGGAAGCGGCCGCGGCTGCGGCCGGTGAGGTCCTGCGGGGGCCGTAGGCGGCAGTGTTCGGCGGCTTGGAGCAGCGGAGACAGGGCGGGGTCGGGGTCGGTGAATGGGCGGATGCCTGGGCTCCTGCGGTGCCGGTGGTAGGGGATGGCGGCGTCCAGGAACGGGCCGTCCGGTAGCACGAGTAGGGGACCGGACGCGGTTCGCGTCCGGTCCCCTACTCGCGGTCAAACGGTGGTGGGTCAGAGGTGGAGTGCGGCGGAGACCGTCGACGCCTGGCCGCTGGTTCCCGGGACGGCGTTGTCGTGCCAGCCGTCCTGACCGGGGTAGACCTCGTGGAGGGTGCCGCTCTCGACCACCTCGATCACCCGGTTGCCGGAGGGGTGGAGCACCGTGGATACGGCGGTGATGTTGCCCCCGACGTTGGGCACGGCATTGTCGTGCCAGCCGTCCGCAGCCGAGTAGACCTCGTGCAGGGTGCCGCTCTCGACCACCTCGATCACCCGGTTCCCCGAGGCGTCGAACGCCATGGACACGGCGGTGATGTTGCCCCCGACGTTGGGCACGGCATTGTCGTGCCAGCCGTCCGCAGCCGAGTAGACCTCGTGCAGGGTGCCGCTCTCGACCACCTCGATCACCCGGTTCCCCGAGGCGTCGAACGCCATGGACACGGCGGTGATGTTGCCCCCGACGTTGGGCACGGCATTGTCGTGCCAGCCGTCCGCAGCCGAGTAGACCTCGTGCAGGGTTCCGCCCTCGACCACCTCGATCACCCGGTTCCCCGAGGCGCCGTAGGCCATGGACACGGCGGTGATGTTGCCCCCGACGTTGGGCACAGCGTTGTCGTGCCAGCCGTCCGCAGCCGGGTACACGTCGTGCAGGGTTCCGCCCTCCACGACGGCGATCGAGCGGTTGCCGGTGGCGTCGTACGCCAGGGAGGCCGCGGTGATGTTGCCCCCGACGTTGGGCACGGCGTTGTCGTGCCAGCCGTCCGCGGCCGGGTACACGTCGTGCAGGGTTCCGCCCTCCACGGCCACCAGGGCACGGTTGGTCTTGTTGACGGAGGCGAGCCATTCGCCCGGAACGCCCATCAATGCCTGGTTGTAGTAGCCGTCGGCGGTCCATTCGGCCGCGGAGATGTGCTGTGCCGCGCCGTTGAGCATGACGAAGCGGTTGGAGTCGGTGCCCGACTGGTCCATGACGACCGTGCCGTCCGGAAGGGGCCGCTTGACGGCGTCGCGCAGCCAGCCGCCGGGCACGCCCATCAGCGGGCGGGTGTTGTAGCCGTACGCGGTCCACTCGGCGGCGGAGATGTGCAGGGCCGAGCCGTTGACGACGACGTAGCGGTTCGGGTCCTGGCCGGACTGGTCGTAGACGACGGTGCCCGAGGGGAGATTGTCGCCGGCCACGCTCTGGAGCCACGCGGTGGGGACGCCCATCAGCGGGCGGGTGTTGTAGCCGCTGGTGACCCAGTCGGCGGCGGCGATGCGCAGCGCCACACCGTCGACCATGACGTAGCGGGTGGGGTCGGTGCCCGACTGGTCCATGACGACCGAGCCGTCGGGCAGGTTGGCCGGCATCGCGTTGAACGGGCCGTCATCGACGGTGACGACCTTGCCGAGGTCGTAGTGGTCGGGACCGACGTCGGATCCTGCGATCGGCAGGCCGGCGCCGTTGATGACGACCTTGACCTGCGCGCCGGCGGCGGACTTCACCAGGGTGCCGGTGGGCAGCGACGAGGGGGCCGGGTTGGCCGCGGGCGTGCCGGTGAGGACCGGGGAGATGTAGCCGCTGATGCGCTGGCCCCAGGGAGCGGAGCCCACGGACCAGTTGGTCGTGGAGCTGGTGTTCACGATGCCCTGGGTGTACCCGCTGGAATGGCCCTGGTTGCCGCCGGTGATCGTGACGCTGTTCCCGTTCACTCCGGTGACCAGCGCGACGTGCTGGGCCCAGTCCGTCGACGCGCTGTACTCGTAAACGACCGCGTCGCCGACGCGGGGATCGCTGTGCAGCGTGCCGTAGCGGCGGCCGTAGTCGTAGAGGGAGGAGGCCAAGTCGGTCAGATCGTTGACGTGCGCCACGCCGTTGCGTGCCCAGACCCAGCCGACGAAGTCGGCGCACCAGGCGTGGGCCTGCCCGCCGCCGCCGTTGCATGAGCTGGTCTGCCCGCCGGCGGCGTAACCACCCTGGGCGCAGGGGCCGTTGCCGTTCTCGGCCGTGGCGGTCTGCGCGATCGAGGCGGTGTCGGCGTAGGCGGGGAGTGCCGAGACGCCACTCGTCAAAGTCGCCACGACGAACGCTCCGACGGTGGCGGCGCGCAGCTTGCTGGGCATGGTCATGCCAATCTCCTGGTGAGTACGTTGCCGTCTGGGAGGTGCCGCGTCGATTCGCGGCACGATGAAGGTTCACGACCGCCCTGCAGGAACGGTGGTGGACCGGAGTAAGGAAGTTCAGGCGTCCGCGGCCGGCTGGGTGGTGCCAGGCGCAGGACGAGCGTGTTCGGGCGATGCCGTGCGGGCGTCAGGCCAGGCTGAAGGAGAGGGCCGTGGCGCTGTCGGCCTGGCCGGGGACCGGGTTGTCGTGCCAGTTACCGGAGGTGTCGCTGTAGATCTCATGCAGCCAGCCACCCTCGACGGCCTCGATCACCCGGGTGTTGTCCGGCTTGACCTGGACGGAGACGGCGCTGATGCCGGTACCGACGCCGGGGACGGTGTCGTCGTGCCAGTTGCCGGCGCTGTCGGTGTAGATCTCGTGCAGCCAGCCACCCGAGGCAGCCTCGACCACCCGCTGCCCGGACGGGTTGTAGGCGAAGCCGAGAGCCGTGATGCCGCCCGTGACACCGGGGACCGCGTTGTCGTGCCAGTTACCGGCGCTGTCGCTGTAGATCTCATGCAGCCAGCCACCCTCGACGGCCTCGATCACCCGGGTGTTGTCCGGCTTGACCTGGACGGAGACGGCGCTGATGCCGGTACCGACGCCGGGGACGGTGTCGTCGTGCCAGTTGCCGGCGCTGTCGGTGTAGATCTCGTGCAGCCAGCCACCCGAGGCAGCCTCGACCACCCGCTGCCCGGACGGGTTGTAGGCGAAGCCGAGAGCCGTGATGCCGCCCGTGACACCGGGGACCGCGTTGTCGTGCCAGTTACCGGCGCTGTCGCTGTAGATCTCATGCAGCCAGCCACCCTCGACGGCCTCGATCACCCGCTGCCCGGCCGCGTTGTAGGAGAAGGCGACGGCGCTGATGCCGGGGCCGACGCCGGGGACCGCGTTGTCGTACCAGGTACCGGCGCTGTCGGTGTAGATCTCGTGCAGGGCGCCACCCTCGACGGCCTCGATCACCCGGTTGCTCTTCGCCGGGGGCGTCGGGGCCGGGTACGGGTTGCTGCGGTCCGTAGCCAGACCAGTGCCGGGCGAGCAGGTCCAGGCACGGGCGCCCTGGTCGGCGAGGATCTTCTCGGCAATCAGGATCTGCTGCTGCTCACTCGCCAGATCCGGCCGCGACGCGTAGGCGCTGCCACCGTAGTATCGCCAGTTGTAGAGCGATATCTGCAGACCGCCGTAGTAGCCGTTGTTAGTGTTGATGCTCCAGTTGTTTCCGCTCTCGCACTGCGCGACCTTCTCCCAGGTCGACACCGAGGCGGCCGAGGCCGAGCCGGAGCCAAGAACGGGTATCGCGGCGGCCACGACTGAAGCGGCGGCAAGCGCCAGCACAGGCCGAATCCGGTGGTTTTCGCGCATGGTGATTCCCTGCTTGTCGTCGGTGTGTGTCCTCGCCCGGGTGGCGGACGAGCTACCTGTCCGCAGTCGGGCTCGACATGAGTGAGTAGGAGACCTCGGCATCGCGCCGAGAACCTGCCGATCGGCCCGGCACACTCCCCCGCGGCGTGCCGCCCACTGGTCTCCAACGCGGCCCGTGCCGCGTCGACCTGCCGCCTGATACAGCCGGGGCGCGCCGGCAGCCGGTCGGACCGGAAGGTGGCGGCACTCTGCGGACATCGCGGTGTGCGGTGCGCGGCGGCCTGTCAAAAGGGCCGGGCGGCTGCCCTGCAGGAGCAGCCGGTCGGCGGATGGCCGTGGGCCCGACGGGAAATCAGCCCCAGATCATGTTGTCGGCCTGGGCCTGGACAGTGGTGGCCGGCAGGGCGGGGGCGGCCTGGGCGGCGACGGCGGGGGCCAGGGCGGCGAGGGCGAGGGCGGCGACCGCGGCGGCCTTGGCAGTGACGGTGCGGAACATGATGGTGTCCCCTTCGGATACGACGGAGTATGGGAATCCGGTGTGGGCGTCCCGCGGTGACGCTCTCTCCGGCTTGCTGTCCGGGCGGTGCTCCCTTCCGGCGATCACTAGCTTCGCCGCTGGTCAGGACCAGTGGAAGAGTTCCCAGCTGGACGGAAGCGTCCCTGGACCGTTCCGGCCAGGACCACTCCGGTCAGGACCATTCCGGCCAGGACCGACCAGGGGCAGACAGCAGGCGCTCGTAGAACGGCACGACAAGCGGTGCGGCGACCCCTGCCGCCTTCCAGCCCGCGAGCTGGGGCACGGCCGCCAGGACACGCCGGCAGAACGCGGCAGTCCGGCTCTCCGCCTCGGTGAGGGAGCCGGCGACGAGGTAGACACCAAGCACCGGGTCCGGGACCGCATCCGGGTGGACGACGAGGTGTTCGACCCGGTCCTCGGGCCGGACGGCGGCCAGCAGGAGCTCGCGGGCATCGAGGGGCAGCGGGCGGCCCGGCGAAACGGGCCTCAAGGCGGCGTGAACGAGGTACATGGAACGAGCGTGCCGAAGCGGGCAATCGCCGTATAGGGGATGGGCGTGGACGGTTCCGGCTCTGACCGGAACCGTCCGTCGGCCTGTGTGGTCCGATCCGAGCCGCCCGTGAAAAGATCGGGCGCGTATCGAACACGGGTTCATAACGGGGGGTCGAGGTGCTCACGGCACTGGGTCTGGACAGCGTCTCGGAGCAGGTCTACCGGGCGATGCTCGCCCATCCGCAGGAGGGTGTAACCGCCCTCGCCGCGCGGCTCGCACTGTCCGGGGAACACGTCAGGCAGGCCCTGGACACGCTCAGCGAACTGGCCCTGATCCGCCCGTCCGCCGACCGCGAGGGGGAACTGCGAGCGGTCTCCCCCGAGGTCGGGATGGAGCTCCTGATGGCCCGCCAGCAGGCCGAACTCGCCGCCCAGCAGCTGCGCATCGAGGCCTCCCGGGCGGCGGCCGCACAGCTCATCGCCGACTACGCCGACCTTCGGCCCGCCGGGAACCACCCCGGCGTCGAACAGCTCACGGGTCTCGACCAGATCCGCGACCGGCTCACGACGCTCACCCGGGAGGTGCGCGAGGAGGTCATGACCTTCGCGCCCGACGGCGGGCAGAAGCCCGAGAACATCGAGGCCGCCAAGCCCCTCGACCTCGACCTGCTGGGGCGCGGCATCCGGATGCGCACCGTCTACCTGGACAGCGTCCGCAACAGCCCGCACACCGTCGAGTACATCAACTGGCTTGCCTCCCACGGCGGCCAGGTCCGCACCGTGCCCGCGCTCCCGACCCGGATGATCGTGGTCGACCGGACCACCGCGGTCATCCCGGTACGCAGCGACGACACAGCGGCCGGCGCCGTCGTCCTGACCGGCCAGGGCATGCTGACCGCGCTGTGCGCCCTGTTCGAGAGCGTCTGGGCAGGCGCCCAGCCGATCGGTGCCATCGCCCGGTTCAACGAGCACGGGCTCACCGCCCAGGAGCAGACCACCCTCGCCCTGCTCGCCGACGGCCACACCGACGACGCCATCGCCAAGCGCCTCGGCGTATCACCACGCACCGCCCGCCGCATCGCCACCGACCTCATGGAACGCCTCAACGCCCGCAGCCGCTTCCAGGCAGGCGTCCGAGCAGCTCAGGCCGGCTGGCTCGCGTCCTGAGAGGGGGGTCTGCGAGGGTGCGGGCAGTTCGTCCGAGACCCGGGCGCTATCGGCGAGTGGTGAGCGCCTTCCCCGCTAAAGTCATCGAGGGTGGTCGGAGCCAGCTCCACTGAGTGTGTGCATCGTGAAGTGGCAGGTCACGGGCCTGGTGTGATTCCGTGCCCCGGTGCTCGTGCTGGTCACGCGCGGCAGTCTGCCGTGTAGATCGTCGGGCAGGGAGGTCTTCGTGGGTTCTGGCCCGTTCCAGCCCGCGATGCTCCTACGCTCCCGGGCATGGTGGACCTCGTGGTACTGGAACGGATCGCCGCGCGCCGCGCGGAACTGGACGAGCTGGAAGAACACCTGGTCAAGCAGTTGGACGAGGTGAAGGCCGAGCGGGACGAACTCGCAGTCGCCGAGCGGGTCCTGACGCGGATGAGCGAGCGGACAGCTGGGGAACGAGCTGCCGTCGCACCGGCGTCAGCGCAGGTCGGCGGGCGTGCGATGCTGCTGGTCCCGCACCGCGGCGACAGCGTTGACGAGACCGCGCTGCCCGACGACTACCGCCGGATCCTGGCGATCGTGCGAGCCGCCGGCGGTCCGGTGCAGGTGCGGGCAGTGGGCGAAGAGCTGGGCCTTCAGGTGGAGGTGCGCGGGAAGCTGGAGCCGCTGCGGGCGAAACTGGTCAAGCTCGCGGACCGCGGCTGGCTGCACAAACGCGGCGACGGGAAGTTCACCGCACGGCTGTAGCCGTCCCAGCCCTGCACGCCGCAGGGGCGTAACCGGAGGGCCCCCGGCGGCAGTTGAGTTTGGTGTGAAGAAAAACAACGGTCTCGTCGAGGGCCCCGAAGGTCTTGTCTACACCGCCCGCCTGCCGCTGTCGAGCGCCACCTTGAACTGGCTCGCCGACCTGATACGCGGCCACTGCAAGAAGATCGGATCCCGGTGGCGGGCCCTGTCCGCGGGGAAGGTCGCCGGAATCGTGCTGGCCGTGCTGCGCTGTGACCAGCGGCCCGGCGACCTGGCCGGCGGGAACGGGGTGCACCGCACCACCGTCACCCGGTGGGTGCGCGAGGTCGTCGGCCTGCTGGCCGCCCGCGCCCCGCGCCTGGACCGCGCGCTCAAGAAGATCGCCCGATCGGGTGGCGGGGTGGTCCTGCTGGACGGCTCCCTGATACGCACCCGCCGCCGCACCGGGACCGAGAACCGGAAGAACTACTCCGGCAAGCACAAATGCCACGGACTGCTCGTGATCGCACTCACCGACGACAAGGGCCGCCTGGCATGGGTCTCCGCGGTCCGACCCGGACGCACCTCGGAGATCACCGCCTGCCGCCACGACAAACTCACCGCCCATCTGCGCGCGGCCGGCCTCGGCGCGATCGCCGACCTGGGCTTCGTCGGCCTCGACGACAGCGCCCCGGACACCGACCCGGCGGTGATCACCGGCTACAAGGCGGCCCGCAACCGGCCCCTTACCCGGGGGCAGAAGCTGTCCAACAAGGCGCTGGCCGCGGTCCGGGCCCCGGTCGAGCACGGCTTCGCGCACCTGAAGAACTGGCGCGTGCTCGGCAAGGTCCGCACCGACCCGAAGTGGGCGACCGCGCTGGTGCGGGCCCTGCTGGTCCTGACGAACCGGGAAGTCGCCCGCTGACCGACGATCTACACCGAAGTCATACCCCCATGACCAGCCCGAGCACGCCGACGCCGACGCACACCAGACCCGTGACCTGCCACTTCACGATGCACATCACTCAGTGTTCGTAGAGATGCTGACGAACGGCTACTACCTGGAGCGCGAGGCAGAGCTCGACGGCTATGGACTGGTCTTCGAGTACCTCCGGTCCTCAGCCCTGAACCCGACCGAGTCGCTGGACAAGATCACGGCCATCTCAGCCGAGACGTGAGTACGAGATCAGGAAGAGGGAAGATGAGCATATGACGATGCCGGAGATCTCCGCCCAGGGTTGGCGCAAGAGCAGCTTCAGCCCGCAGGCAAGCGAGTGCGTAGAGACTGGGCATGTCACCACTGGCGGAATGGCCGTCCGGGACTCCAAGGACCCCCACGGCCCCGCGCTCGTCTTTCCGGCCGCCGCTTGGACGGCGTTCGTCTCCGCCGTCAAGACCGGCGAACTCCCCAACACCTGATCCCGTCTGGGGGGGAAGTGGGGCGCCCCGCCCACAAGCCCCACACCCGCCCCCCGGGGCCCCCTAACCCCGGGGTGGGGGGCGGTCAGCGCCGGCCCCCGCGG
>NZ_JBSFGK010000160.1:0-10860 GCF_053596495.1 Kitasatospora sp. NPDC001683 | reverse complement strand
GCTCGGGCCGGTGCTGGCCGCGCTGATGGCCAAGGACCCGGCCGACCGGCCGAGCGCGGACGAGGCGGCGCGGATGCTGGCCGAGGTGCAGGCCGGGCACACCATGGGGCTGACGACGGTGGGGCCGTCGGCCGCGCCGGTGCGGGTGCCCACCCAGTCGGTGCCGCTGGTGGACCGTAGCGGGGGGCCGGAAGGGGCCGCGGAGCCGGTGTCCAAGGGCTCGGAGGACCCGACCGATCCGCGTCCGGCTACTGCCGTGACCGCCGTTGCGGGCACGGTTCCGCCCGCCGTTCAGCACCCCGCCGGGGGCGTGCCCGCCGCTGCGCAGGCGCACACCGCCGCCGGAGCGCCGGTCGCGTACTCCGTTGCGCCCGCCCGTGGTCCGGCCGGACGCCGCAACCGGATGAAGCTCGTCGCCATCGTGCTGGCGGTCGGCGTGCTGGCGGCAGGGGCGACCTTCTTCGTCACCCGGCACCTGGTCGGCTCCCCGGCCGCCGACCCCACCCCGACCGCGCAGCCGGACACGGCCGAGCCCACCGACGAGCTGGCGACCGGCACCCCGACCCCGGGGGCGCCCGCGCCCGCCGGCTACCGCTGGGTCGACGACCCGGCCGGTTTCCGCTTCCCGCTGCCGACCGGGAACCCGGCCTGGCAGCGCATCCTCGGGACCGACAACAACCAGATCTTCTACAGCCCCGACAACAAGGTGCGCTACCTGCAGTTCGCGGTCACCGTCGGCCAGTCGGTCAAGCCGCTGGACCACATGCGGGAGATGGAGGTCAGCGTCTCCAAGTCGCTCAAGGACTACAAGCAGCACCGGATGGCGAGCACCGCGGTGAACGGTCACGAGGCGGCAGTCTGGGAGTTCAGCTACGCGGCCAAGGAGGGCGGTCGCCGGCGCGCGATCGAGACCGAGTTCATCGACGAGGACGGCACCGCCTACGCGATCTACTCGTCCAGTCCCGACAAGGGCAATGACTGGACGGAGGCCTTCCAGCGCTTCACCACGGTGCTCAACGGCTTCACGCCGACCCGCTGACGCAGTGCCGTAAGGGCGGAGCGCCCCGCTTTCGCCCGACTGCGGCAGATTCTTGTTACCGACGGGTACCGCACCGGCCGCCGAAGGCCTAGGCTGCGCCGTATGTCGGACCTCACAGCAGATGCAGTGGCCACCGAACACCCCGGCGCCTCCCCCGTGGGCGGCAACCCGGCCGCTCCCGGCGGCGGGCGGACCGTCGTGGCCGCCGTCCCCCGGTCCCTGGTCGACCGGCTGGCCACCGGGGTCACCGCCACCGCGGAGCCCAGTGTGGTGGAGACCGTCGCCCCGCTGACCGGTGAGCGGCTGGCCGGTCTGCCGCAGTCCACCCCGGCCGACGTCGAGGTCGCCTTCCAGTTGGCCCGCCGCGCCCAGACCGCCTGGGCCGCGCTGCCGGTGCGCCGCCGCGCCGCCGTGCTGCTGCGCTTCCACGACCTGCTGCTCAAGCGGCAGGACGAGGCGCTGGACCTGGTCCAGGCCGAGACCGGCAAGGCCCGGCTGCACGCCTTCGAGGAGGTCCTGGCCGTCGCCACGGCCGCCCGGCACTACGGGCGCGCCGCGCAGGGCTACCTGAAGGACCGCCGCCGCGGCGGTGCGCTGCCGGTGCTCACCCACACCGTGGAGGCCCGCCGCCCCAAGGGCGTGATCGGCCACATCTCGCCGTGGAACTACCCGCTGGAGCTGTGCGTCGGGGACCTGCTGCCCGCCTTCGTGGCCGGCAACGCGGTGGTCAACAAGCCCGACACCCAGACCGCGCTGACCGGGCTGTGGGCCCGGGAACTGCTGATCGAGGCCGGGCTGCCGGCCGACCTGTGGCAGGTGGTGATCGGCGACGGCCCGGTGATCGGCCCCGCCGTGGTGGAGCACGCCGACTACGTCTCCTTCACCGGCTCCACCCGCACCGGCCGCGAGGTCGCCCAGCGCGCCGCCGCCCGGCTGGTCGGAGCCTCGCTCGAACTCGGCGGCAAGAACGCCATGCTGGTGCTCGCCGACGCCGACCTGGACGCCGCCGCCGCGGGCGCCGTACGGGCCTGCTTCTCCTCGGCCGGGCAGCTGTGCATCTCGATCGAGCGGCTGCTGGTGCACCGCTCGGTGGCCGACCGGTTCCTGGAGCGCTTCGTCGCCCGCACCCGGGCGCTGCGGCTGGGCGGCGGCCTGGCGTACGGCGCCGACATGGGCTCGCTGGTCTCCGCCCGGCAGCTGGAGACCACCACCCGGCACGTGGAGGAGGCGGTCAAGGCCGGCGCCACCGTGCTGACCGGCGGGCGGGCCCGGCCCGACCTCGGCCCGTACTTCTACGAGCCGACCGTCCTGGACGGGGTGACCCCGGAGATGGCGGTCTGCGGCGAGGAGACCTTCGGCCCGGTCGTCTCGGTCTACCGCTTCGACACCGAGGAGGAGGCGGTGGCCGCCGCCAACTCCACGCCGTACGGCCTGAACTCCAGCGTCTGGACCAGGGACCTGCGCCGCGGCCGGGCGGTCGCGGCCCGGCTGCGCACCGGGACGGTCAACGTCAACGAGGCCTACGCGGCCGCGTACGGCTCGGTCGCCGCGCCGATGGGCGGCATGGGCGACTCGGGGCTGGGCCGGCGGCACGGCGCCGAGGGCATCCTGCGCTTCACCGAGGCGCAGACCATCGCCACCCAGCGGATGATGCCGATCGCGCCCTCGTTCGGGCTGGACGACAAGCAGTTCGCCGCGGTGCTGACCGGCGGGCTGCGGGCGCTCAGGGCGCTGCGCTTCAAGTAGCGACAACTCGCTTCCCCCCAAGCAGGTTCGACCCCTCGAAGGAGCAGTGGCAGATGGTGGAGTCCGGCGGTTCGGCGGAGTTCGACTACGACGTGGTCGTGGTCGGCTCCGGCTTCGGCGGTTCGGTCGCGGCGCTGCGGCTGACCGAGAAGGGCTACCGGGTCGCCGTCCTGGAGGCCGGGCGGCGCTTCGACCGGGACGAACTGCCGCGCAACTCCTGGGACCTGCCGAACTACCTGTGGGCGCCGCGGCTCGGGCTGTACGGCATCCAGCGGATCCACCTGCTGGCGAACGTGCTGATCCTGGCCGGCGCCGGGGTCGGCGGCGGCTCGCTGAACTACGCCAACACCCTGTACGTGCCGCCGAAGGCGTTCTTCGAGGACCGCCAGTGGCGCCACATCACCGACTGGCAGGAGGAGTTGGCGCCGTTCTACGACCAGGCGCAGCGGATGCTCGGGGTCCGGCTGAACCCGACCGTCACCCCGTCCGACGTCCACCTGAAGGCGGCGGCCGAGAAGATGGGCGTCGGGGACACCTTCCACATGGCGCCGGTCGGGGTCTTCTTCGGGGACGGCAAGGACACCGACGGCACCGCCGAGGCGGCGCCCGGTGAGGAGGTCGCCGACCCGTACTTCGGCGGCGCCGGCCCGGCCCGCAAGGCCTGCGTGGAGTGCGGCGAGTGCATGACCGGCTGCCGGCACGGCGCCAAGAACATGCTCACCGAGAACTACCTGTACCTGGCGGAGCGGGGCGGCGCGGAGATCCACCCGCTGACCACGGTGGTCCGGATCCGCGAGCTCGGCGAAGCCGACGGGAACCGTGGCTACGCGGTGGACGTGCGCCGCACCGACTCCGGGTCGCGGACCGACCGGGTCAAGGCGGGCGCCCGGACCATCACCGCCGCCCGGGTGGTGGTCGCGGCCGGCACCTACGGCACCCAGTCGCTGCTGCACCGGATGCGCGACGCCGGCCACCTGGCCCGGATCTCCGACCGGCTGGGCGAGCTGACCCGCACCAACTCCGAGGCGCTGGTGGGCGCGCAGACCACCGACCGGCGCTACGGCACCAAGGCGGACTTCACCAAGGGCGTCGCGATCACCTCCTCGATCCACCCGGACGCGAACACCCACATCGAGCCGGTCCGCTACGGCAAGGGCTCCAACGCGATGGGCGCGCTGTCGATCGCCCAGGTCAAGGGCGGCGGGAAGGTCCCGCGCTGGCTGCGCTACCTGGGCAACTCGGCGCTCCACCCGGTGACCTTCGCCCGCTCGATGAACCAGCGCGGCTGGTCCGAGAAGACGATCATCGGCCTGGTGATGCAGTCGCTGGACAACTCGATCACCGTCTCGCTCAAGAAGGGCCCGCTCGGCAAGCCCCGGCTCACCTCCAGCCAGGGCCACGGCACCCCCAACCCGACCTGGATCCCGGCCGCCGAGCAGGGCGCCCAGGCGCTGGCCGACGAGATCAACGGCTTCCCGGGCAGCACCGTCGGCGAGATCTTCGACATCCCGATGACCGCGCACTTCCTCGGCGGCTGCCCGATCGGCGACGCCCCCGAGACCGGCGTGGTCGACCCGTACCACCGGCTGTACGGGCACCCCGGGATCAGCGTGGTGGACGGCGCGGCCGTCTCCGCCAACCTGGGCGTCAACCCCTCGCTCACCATCACCGCGCAGGCCGAGCGCGCGCTGTCGATGTGGCCCAACAAGGGCGAGGCGGACCGGCGCCCGGCCCAGGGCGAGGCCTACCGCCGGGTCGACCCGGTCGCGCCGGTGCGCCCGGCCGTGCCGGAGGGCGCCTTCGGTGCGCTGCGACTGCCGCTGCTGCCCGTCCCGGAGGTCCCGAAGAAGCACGGCTGAACCGGGCCGGGTGGGCCAACCAGCTCGGTCCGTTTCCTGGTTGACAGCTGTTCGGGTCCGATGGGATAAACGGGCTCCCTGGGGGACCAGGAACTCGTCGAGCGGGGGGAATGCGGTCCATGGCCAACTGCGCATCGTGCGGCGCGACTTCGGTGGAGGGGGCGCCCGTCTGCGGCTCGTGCGGACGGCCGACGGCACCCCCGCCCCCGACGGCCGTCGCGCTGCCCGCCGTACCGCAGTCCGCCCCCGGCTACGGACCGCCGCCCACCGGGTCCCCGGGGGCCTACCCGCCGCCCGGCCCGGGCGCCGGGTACCCGCCGGTCGGCGGCCCGCCCACGGTGGGCAGCTGGGGCGCGGGGCAGCCGTACGACCCGAAGGCCGCCCAGTCGCCGGTGGTGCGCTGGCTGACCGGCACGAACTGGCGCCCGGCGCTGCGGGCCGCCGTCGGGCCGACGGTGGTGCTGCTGCTGGCGGCGCTGGCAGCGGCGATCCCGGGCGACTACACCTACGACCAGGCCTTCCGGACGCCCGACTTCGGCGACCGCCTCCTCTCCACCCTGGCGATGGCGCTGAACGCGCTGGGCGCGCCGTTCCGGATCGGCTTCGACAACCCGATCACCAGGAGCCGCTCGGAGACCCTGGAGGTCACCCTCTGGGTCGTGCCGATGACCGTCACCGTCCTGTGGTGCCTGGCGCTCTGGCTCGGCCTGCGGGCCGGGCTGCGCCGGCGCAAGGCCGACGGCTCCCAGCTGACCCGCGGCCAGGCGGCCGGCGAGGCGCTGCGCACGGCGGTGGTGCTCGGACTGGTGACCGTGGTGCTCGGACTGGTCGCCGGCAGCAGCTGGAACCCGGGGAACGCCTACGGCGACTCCGACTACTACGGCTCGGGCTCGGGACTCGGGAAGTCGTCCTTCAGCACGGACTCCGGCTGGCTGTGGGCAGTGGGCTGGGCCCTCGTGGTGGGCGGGCTGCTGGCCTTCGCCGTCTACGGCACCGACGCGCTGCGCTGGGCCGCCTGGCGCAGCCGGGCGGTGCGCGGCTGGGCGGTGGCCGCGCTGACGGCGGGCCAGGCGCTCGCACTCACCCTCGGTCTGGCCTCGGTGACGGCCTTCGTGCTGGTCGCGGCCACCAGCGACGACGGCGGGCAGACGGCGCTCTCGCTGGCCTTCCTGCCGAACCTCGGCCTGCTGCTGCTGGGCCTGGGCTCGGGCGCGACCCTCCAGGCGAACAGCACCGCGAGCCCCGTCCCGGGCTGGAGCGAGGACCACGACAGCCACCGGGAGTTCTCCTTCTTCGACCTGCACGGCGAGACGGCCGACTGGCGCTGGACCGGCCTGTTGGCGCTCGCCGCGGCGTTCCTGCTCGGCTGGACGGCCTACCGGCGGCAGCTGGACGCGGCCGACCGGCTCCGGCTGGCGACCGTGTACGCCGCGCTGCTCATCGCGCTGTCGGCGGCGTCCGGTGGGCTGTTCAGCACCTCGATGTCCGTCCAGTCGCCGACCGCCGGGAGCTTCGGCGGCGTGAACGACTCGGCCATGACCGCGGACGGCTCGGTGAGCCTGGTGTTCCTCAGCGTGCTGGTGGCCAGTGTGGTCTGGGCACTGGTCGGTGCGCTGCTGGTGCCAGCGCTGCTGGCGTCGCTGGGCGGGCGGGGTGGGCCGGCGCCGTACGGGGCGGTGCCGCCCGGCGCGGCGCCGTACGGGCCGTACGGGGCGGTGCCGCCGCAGGTGCCGCACCCGGCCCCGCCGGTTCCCGGGCAGGGCGTTTCCGGGCAGGGCGCCCCGGTGTACGGGGTGCCGCCGCAGGGGCCTGTGCCGCCCGGCCTGCCTCCGCAGGTGCCGCCGTACCCGGCCGGGCCGACGGACGCGCAGGTGGTCGAGGTGGGCGAGGTGCTCGGCTCGCACGACGCGCCGCCCGCCCCTGCCGCCGGGACGCCGCTGCCGGCGGACGCGCCGCGGCCGCCGGAGGAGCCGGTCGACCCGACGGTCTGGCGCGACCACCCGTAGCGCGCGAAAAGGGCGGGAAAAGGGCAAAGGGCCCCGCGGGGGAACGGGGCCCTTTGTCGCTCAGCACTCGGCGTCAGGGCTGCGCCGGTGCTGGAGGTGACGGCGCCGGGGGAGGAGCGCCGTCCTGTCGGTTGGCTCGTGGTCGTGCCCCTTCGGTGCCGACGTGGGTGGCCGGCGGAGCGGGGCACGCGCCCGTGCGGCGGCGGGTCGGCGGGCAGGTCTGCGCCGGTTCTCCGCTCACGGAGCGTGAAGTGAAAACCGCTGTCGCCTTCCTGCGCGGCGACGGCGGAGACATCCGTCCGGGCCTCCGCGGTAGGCCTGCCAGCCGCCGGGAGAACCGTTCACACGGAGCATCGTGCTGGACGGAGGGCTTGCTCTGCAACCGGTTCGGCGAGGTTGGAGCCAGCCTGCCGGCCGATGACAGCGCGTCGAATGATCACGTTGAGTAGTGGTCCAGGGGCTACGGCGCACGGGGACGCGCGTAGCGGCGCGGGACGGAGGGGGAATGCGCCGGGGCGCGCCCCGGACCGGACGATCGGTGTGACGGCCGACCCCCGGGCGTCCCCGGGAGCCGACCGTCCCACCTCTCGGCCCAGTCGCGGCCGGGGTCGCTGTCCCCTGCTGGCCGGCCGCGGCACCCGCGCACGGTCCCACGGCGCCGCCGCCCCGGCGGGCCGGGGCGGCGGCGCCACGCGCGCCGGTGGACTGGGGTGAAGCTCCACGCGTGGTCCTGCAGTCCGTACGGCGGTGCCCCCGGTAGGGGGCGGCGGCGGCGCGTCTGGCGGACGCGGCGCGGCCGTCCGGTCGTCAGAAGCAACGAAGGGCGGGCCCTCCCGGTCACGGTTCCTTGGACGTGCAGACGAGTGAAACCGGACAGCCCGGTAGAATCGGTGTCCAGACACCCCACACCCGTCCGCCGCCGCAGCCCCTGCCCGGGGAGGCGGTTCCGCGCGACACCTCGATACCGCTGCCGGAAGGCCGTCTGTGTCCTCTGCAATTCCCGTCCAGTCCGTGCCGGACAACGACACCGTCCTGGTGGTCGACTTCGGTGCCCAGTACGCCCAGCTCATCGCCCGTCGGGTGCGTGAGGCGCGGGTCTACAGCGAGATCGTGCCGAGCAGCATGCCGGTCGCCGAGATGCTCGCCAAGAACCCGAAGGCGATCATCCTCTCCGGCGGTCCGTCGTCGGTCTACGAAGAGGGCGCGCCGCAGCTCGACCGCGCGATCTTCGAGGCCGGTGTCCCGGTCTTCGGCATGTGCTACGGCTTCCAGCTGATGGCCAAGACCCTGGGCGGCACCGTCGACAACACCGGCGCCCGCGAGTACGGCCGCACCCCGCTGACCGTCTCCCGCACCGGTTCCACCCTGTTCGAGGGCGTCCCCGCGCAGCACTCGGTGTGGATGTCGCACGGCGACGCCTGCTCCGCCGCCCCGGAGGGCTTCACCGTCACCGCCTCCACCGACGTGGTCCCGGTCGCGGCCTTCGAGAACGACGAGGCCCGGCTGTACGGCGTCCAGTACCACCCCGAGGTGCTGCACTCCGACCACGGCCAGCAGATCCTGGAGCACTTCCTCTACCGCGGCGCCGGCATCGCCCCGACCTGGACCACCGGCAGCGTGGTCGAGGAGCAGATCGCCCTGATCCGCGAGCAGGTCGGCAACAAGCGCGCGATCTGCGGCCTGTCCGGCGGCGTGGACTCCGCGGTCGCCGCCGCCCTGGTCAACAAGGCCATCGGCGACCGGCTGACCTGCGTCTACGTCGACCACGGCCTGATGCGCAAGGGCGAGACCGAGCAGGTCGAGAAGGACTTCGTGGCCGCCACCGGCGTCCAGCTGAAGGTCGTCGACGCCTCCGAGCGCTTCCTGAACGCGCTGAAGGGGGTCACCGACCCCGAGGAGAAGCGCAAGATCATCGGCCGTGAGTTCATCCGGGTCTTCGAGCAGGCCCAGGCCGAGATCGTCGCCGAGGCCGGCGCGCACGGCGAGTCGGTCGACTTCCTGGTGCAGGGCACCCTGTACCCGGACGTGGTGGAGTCCGGCGGCGGCACCGGCACCGCCAACATCAAGTCCCACCACAACGTCGGCGGCCTGCCCGAGGACCTGCAGTTCCAGCTGGTCGAGCCGCTGCGCAAGCTGTTCAAGGACGAGGTCCGGATGGTCGGCCAGGAGCTGGGCCTGCCGGAGGAGATCGTCCAGCGCCAGCCGTTCCCGGGCCCGGGCCTGGGCATCCGGATCGTCGGCGAGGTCACCAAGGAACGCCTGGACCTGCTCCGCGACGCCGACGCGATCGCCCGCGAGGAGCTGACCGCGGCCGGTCTGGACCGCGAGATCTGGCAGTGCCCGGTCGTGCTGCTCGCCGACGTGCGCAGCGTGGGCGTGCAGGGCGACGGCCGCACCTACGGTCACCCGATCGTGCTGCGTCCGGTCTCGTCCGAGGACGCCATGACCGCCGACTGGTCGCGCCTGCCGTACGACGTGCTGGCCCGGATCTCCACCCGGATCACCAACGAGGTCCGCGACGTGAACCGCGTCGTCGTCGACGTCACCAGCAAGCCGCCGGGCACCATCGAGTGGGAGTAGCACTCCCGCGCCGCTGAGCCGGTGCCGAACGGCCGCGCCGTCGTTCCCGTACGCGGGAGCGGCGGCGCGGCCGTTCGTTCCCCCGGGCGGGCCCGGGTGGGAGGTCCCACCGAAAGCGGGCGGGAGCGGGCAGAATGCGGACCGGACCTGTCAGGGAGTGGCAGGCCGCGAGGGAAGGTGTGCGGGATGTCGGAGGTCAGCAGCTCCGAGGCGGTCGACGGGGGAGCGGCCGACCGGGCCGCCCGGGCGGAGCGGTGGCGGGCGTTCGCGTCCCGGTACGCGCTGCTGCCGCTGCGGTTGTTCCTGGGCGTCACCTTCGTCTACGCCGCCCTGGACAAGCTCTCCGACGCGCACTTCCTGGCCGGGGCGGGCGACCCGGCCTCCTTCCTCTCGCAGACCCAGGCCGCCGAGGCCGGCGGCAGCCCGATCGCCTTCCTGCTCGGCCCCGCACTGCACACGCCCATCCTGTCCGCGCTGGCCATCGCCTTCGGTGAGCTGGCGGTCGGCCTCGGCACCCTGCTCGGCCTGTGGGGCCGGGTCGCGGCGCTCGGCGGCGCGCTGATCAACCTGAGCCTGTGGCTGACCGTCAGCTGGAACGTCTCGCCGTACTACCTCGGCAACGACCTCGGCTACCTGATGGCCTGGACGCCGCTGCTGCTGGCCGGTACGCCGTACCTGTCGGTGGACGGCTACCTGGCCGGCCGGGCCGGGCGGGACCGCGAGCGGGGGCTGACGGAGGAGCACGTCAAGCGCCGGGCGCTGGTGGACGGCGGGATCGCGGCGGTCGCGATCGGCGGCGCCGGACTGCTGACCGGCTCGCTGACCCGCACCTTCGGCCGGGGCAGGCAGGCCGCGCCCAAGCAGTCCGCGTCCGCGGCTCCCGGCGCCCCGACCACCGGCGCCCCGACCACCGGCGCCACGGCGCCCGCCCCCACGGTGGCCGCCCCCACGGTGGCCGCGGCGAGCGTGCCGGTCGGCGGCTCGGCCCAGGTCAAGGACCCGGTCACCGGGGACGCCGTCTACATCGTGCAGCCCAAGGCCGGCCAGTACTGCGCCTTCTCCGCGGTGTGCACCCACTCCGGCTGCGCCGTGGACGCGCCGAAGAACGGCCAGCTGTCCTGCCCCTGCCACGGCTCCCGGTTCGACGCCGCGACCGGCGCGGTGGTCAACGGGCCGGCCGTCAAGCCGCTGCCCAGGTACGGCGTCAGCAAGGACGGCGACAAGCTGACCCTGGGCCCGCTGCAGAGCTGAGCTCTTCGTACGAGGGCTACTCCTCCCGGTCCGGCCTGCCCCGCCGGGCCACCGCGGCGACCGCGCCGGCCAGGCCGCCCACGCCGAGCACGATGAAGGTGACCGGGACGACGATCCGTCCGTTCACCGACCGGTCGTTGAGCGCCGCCACCAGGTAGAGCACGGCGATCACGGTGAACAGGCCGCCCGCGATCAGCGAGAACAGGTCGAGCCGGTGCTTCCTCACTGCTGGACCACCTTGATGTCGCCGAGGCCGAGGCCGAGTTGGAGATCGAGCGTGCCCTTGGACGGCCGGCCGTCCACCGGGTTGAGCTGGTAGACGTGCCGTCCGGTGCCGTCGTTGCGGTCGCCGGGGACGGTGACGTTGCCCAGGCCGACC
>NZ_JBSFGK010000159.1:0-10922 GCF_053596495.1 Kitasatospora sp. NPDC001683 | reverse complement strand
GAACCTGCTCGCCGAGGGCGGGGGCAACCACGACAGCCTGAACCCGCTGCTGACGGGCGGCTCCGCGCTGTTCATCCTGGTGCTCCTGCTCTTCACTCAGGGTGCGTCAGGCTGCGGGGGCGCCACCCGGTCGCCCCCGCCTACGGGGACCGGGGCATCGGGGAGGCCGACCTCCGCACGGACCGGACGGACCGCGGGCCAGCGCAGGGCCACCGAGCCCCAGGTCAGGCCACCGCCGAAGGCGGTCAGCAGGACGCGGTCGCCGGCGGAGATCCGGCCCTGGGCGGCGGCCCAGGCGAGGGCCAGCGGGATGGACGCCGCCGCGGTGTTGCCCACCTCGGCGAGGTGGCAGACGATCCGGTCGGCGGGGACGCCCAGGCGCTTGCCCACCGCGCGCAGGATCCGCGCGTTGGCCTGATGGCCGACGAACGCGTCGATCTGATCCATCGACCAGCCCACCGCCTCGGCCACGTCGCGAGCGGAGCGCCTCATGGTCTCCACCGCGCGGCTGAAGACCTCCTTGCCGGCCATCTGGAAGTAGCGCGAAGCCTCGTCGACGGCGGGGTGCGGTGCCCGCGACCCGCCGCCGGGGACGGTGATCAGCTCGGACCGGCTGCCGTCGCTGCCCAGTTCGGCGTGGAGGACCTCGCCCGGGGCACCGGGGGTTCCGCGCTCCAGCACCACGGCCGCCGCCCCGTCGCCGAAGAGCACGGCGGTGTTGCGGTCGGTCGGATCGATGATGGTGGAGTAGGTCTCCGCGCCGACGAGCAGCACGCTGTCGTAGCCACCGGAGCTGATCATCGCCGAGGCGACGGTGAGCCCGTAGACGAAGCCGGAGCACACCGCCGACAGGTCGAAGGCCGGCACGCCGACCATCCCGAGCCGAGCGGCGATCTGCGGGGCCGTGGCCGGGCACGGCTGGTCGGGGGTGGTGGTGACCAGCAGCACCAGGTCGCAGCGCCGGCGTCCGGCCGACTCCAGGGCGGCGGCACCGGCGGCCGTGCCCAGGTCGCCGGTGCTCGTACCGGGCCTCACCACGTGCCGCTGCGCGATCCCGGTCCGACTGAGGATCCAGTCGTGCGAGGTGTCCAGGACCTGGGACAAGTCGTCGTTGGACACCACGTCGGGCGGCAGGCAGCTGCCGATGCCGGTGACGACGGCACGGATGTCGGGCATCTCTCGGGGTCCTTCCGGACGGGCGGTCACGCCGGGTCGCGGAGCGGAACGGCCGCGGGACCCGGACGGCCCTCCGGCACCGCCACCGCCTGCGCGAGGTGGCGGTCGGCGAAGTCGGCGTGGGCGATGGGAGCGGTGATGAGCGCCTCGGGCACGTCGAGCACCTTGAGCAGGTCCGCGGCGTCCATCGGTGCCGCGCCCTCCTCCTCGTGCAGTTCGGCGACCCGCAGGAACTCCTCCTGGGTCAGGGCGCCGGCCCGCAGCGCGGTCACCCCGTGCTCCAGGACGCAGCCGGCCGCGTAGTGCCGCAGGAGCGCCTGTCCGGTCTCGGTCGGCTCGTGCGCGGCCCAGTGGCCGAGGGCGAGGGTCTGGTAGACGGCCCGGGACCAGGCGGTACTGGCCGCGCCGGGGCCCTGGCGGTCGACGTCCGCCAGCAGCTGATCGCAAACCGCCCGCATGACCTCCAGCAGCCGCGAGGCGTCCTGATGGGGGCGGATCGCGGCGTCGAGCAGGGCGGCCAGCGCTTCGCGCTCGCGCAGGGCGAAGCGCGAGGCCTGGTAGCCGAGGACGGTGTTGTCCCCGCCGAAGGTCACCGCTATCTCGTAGTCGTGCTGCAAGGGCGAGATCTGGTTCAGCCGGTGGTAGCCGAGACCGCCGCACAGCTCCCGGGCGTCCGCGAGGGTGTGCCGGGCGTCGCCGGTGCTGCCGGTCTTGCCGCAGGCCACCAGCGCGTGCAGCAGGCGGTCCTCGGACGGTGGCCGGTCGTCGTGGCGGTCGACCGCGACGGCGGTCAGCGCCTCCAGCGCGTGCTTGGCCGCCGTGGCCCGTCCCGCTGCGGTGCGCAGCCGCATCCGGTAGTGCGGGTGGCTGATCAGCGGGCCGCCGAACGCCTTCTTGAGGTCGGCGAAGCGGACGGTGACGGCGCAGGCGAGCCGCTGGGCCATGCCCGCCCCGGCGGTCGGGAAGAGGCGCTCGTGGGTGAAGGTGGCCAGGCACTCGTCGAACCGGCGGTAGCGCTTGAGCGGGGAGTGGTAGCGCCCCTGCTCGTCGATCCGCGCCCAGCGGCTCATCATGGCGGACACCGGCAGGACGCACCGGTCGAAGGTGATGATGCCGGTCTGGTTGGCCTCGACACCGCCCTTGGGCTCGGCGCCACGGACGTGGACCCCGTCGATCAGGCGGCCCTCGGAGCGCAGCGGCACCCGCAGCCAGTGGTGCCCCTCGTCCCGGCCGTCGACGACGACGCGGGACAGCACCATGGCCACGTCCCCGGTGTACAGGCTGTTCCCGATCCAGACCTTGCTGTCGGCGGGCTCCGGGGTGTGCAGGACCAGACTGCGGTCGGCGTGCCGGTAGGTGGCGGTGGTGCCGATCCGCTTGAGGTCGGAGCCGGCGTGCAACTCGGAGGCGGCGAAGCAGTAGACCTTCGTCATCCGGTCGATCTCGGGGCCGTACTGCGCGAGCTGGTCGGGATCGGCGTGGCTGAGCAGCGCGTCGCCGGCGATCTGGTGCGAGACGAGGACGTTGGCCAGCGAGGCGTCGTAGGCGCCGATCCAGCCCATCGAGCGCAGGAAGTCGGCGAACTCGCTCGTGGTCCCCCGGCCGAGCCACAGTGAATTCGCGGTGATACCCGCCGAGTTGAGCAGCCGGGCGCGGTGCAGCGTCTGCAGGCTGTAGGCGTGGAGGCTCTGCTCGAGGGGCCGGATCTCGGCGAAGTCGGGCTCGGCGAGGAGGTGGGTGAGCGCGGTCACGCGCTTGTCTGTCATGTCTCGGGTCCCATCGATCAACGGCAGCCGGGGCGCTGGCACCCGGCTGACGGGCGGTTCGGCGCTCAGTTCCCCAGGACCAGCGCGGAGTTGGTGCCACCGAAGCCGAAGGAGTTGCTGACCACCACGGAGGGCGCGGCGCGGCGGGGCGCGCCGAGGACGACGTCCAGCCCGGGCAGCTGCGGATCGACCACCTCGGTGTGCGCCACCGGCGGCACCACGCCGTCCCGGAGGGCGCAGAGGGACAGCACGGCCTCGATCGCGCCGGCGGCGCCCAGGGTGTGGCCGAGCACGCCCTTGTTGGAGGTGACCGACGGGCCGTGCGGGAACAGCCGGGCCAGCAGCTCGCCCTCGATGCGGTCGTTCTTCGGCGTCGAGGTGCCGTGCGCGTTGACGTGATCGACGTCCTGCGGCTGGAGGCCGGCGTCCGCCAGCGCCCGCCGGACGGCGGCCTCGGCCTGGGCTCCGTCCGGCCGGGGGTCGGTCGGGTGGTGCGCATCGGTGGTGCAGCCGTACCCGAGGACCCGGCCGAGCTCCGTGGCCCGGCGTCGCGCCACGGCCTCGGGCGTCTCCAGCACGAGGGCGGCGGCGCCCTCGGAGATGACGAAGCCGTCGCGATCGACGGCGAACGGCCGCGAGGCGCGGGCGTCGTCCCGCTTCGACAGCGCGCCCATCCGGGCGAATCCGGCCACCACCACCGGAACCACGGCGGCCTCGGTGCCGCACGCGATGACCGTGTCGCAGGCACCGCTGCGCAACAGGTCACGGGCGATGCCGATGGCGGCGGCGCCGGAGGCGCAGGCGGACACCACGGTGTGGCACGGGCCGGTGATGCCGTAGCGCGACGCGATGGTGCCGACGGCCATGTTGGCCAGTGACCGCGGATGCAGATAGGGAGTGACCCCCTCCGGCCCGCGTGCGGCGAACCGGTCCTGGGCGGCGGTGAGGGTCCCCACACCGCCGATACCCGTGCCGACCACCACGCCGACCCGGCTTCCGTCCCAGGCGACCGGGTCGAGACCGGAGTCCCGGATCGCCTCGTCGACGGCCACCAGGGCGTAGCGGATGAACGGGTCGACGTGCGCGGTACCCCGGCCCTTCAGGACCTCGGGCCCGATGGCCGGGACCCGCAGGCAGTAGTGGGCGCCGGCGCTCTTCGCCGCCTCGTCCTTGACCGCGAGCTCGCGCGGTTCCAGGACGGCCTGCCAGGTGTCCGAGACTCCGATTCCGGCCGGAGTGACCAACCCGGCCCCGGTGACCGGGGCCGGAAACGGGCGGGTCATGCCACGCCCACGCCGGACTGCACGAGCTGCACCAGCTCGGCGAAGGTCATCTTCCCCAGTCGGCTCTCCTCGGGGGAGATGTCGACCCCGAACTGCTCCTGGATCAGGGTGATGAGCTCGACGGCGGCGAGCGAATCCAATTCGAGGGAATCGAGCTGCACGTCGGGGACGATCTGGTCGGCGTCGACCTCCAGGTCATCCACCAGAATGCCACGAATTGCAAGTGACAGATCGTCAGTCATTCAATTCACCCCGTAACAACAGTAATTGACTTGGAACCAGACGGACCCTACCACGCCCCCCGGGGACCATCCGGACAAATCCCCCGGGCCTGCCGGGCGCCAACCTGTGATCGACGACACGTTGTCGGGAAACGCCCGGTGTGAAGTCCTTGCACGGACCCGACGGCCGATCCCACTAGTGGCGAGTCCCTGCAGTAGTGTCGTGGGAAGGGGGGATCGGCCGGGTCGGCGGCCCGAACGAGTCGATCCCGCAGCCTCCCGCCTTGCCGCAAAGTGGTTGTGACCTGCGGTTGCTGAGGTGGCGTCAAGCCGGATACGCGATTGACTCAACCGCTGACTGTTGCTTAGCATCCGACGTGGGCGGGCGACCTGGGACATTTTTACGAGTGCTGCGCAGTCCTGCGCACCGGGGCGACGGAAACTCCCCCGGAGGATTAATGGGGGATTCTCACGGTGTTCGCCGAATCGCATTCTGCTGCCCTCTCGCTGTCTGCGGCCCAACAGCGCGTCTGGTACGCCCAGAAGTTGGATCCGGCGAGCACCCTCTACAACATCAGCGGGTACGTCGAACTCCGCGGCGCGCTCGACCGGGACTTGTTCGAGCGCGCACTGCGGCATTCCGTCGACTCGGCCGAGGCGCTGCACGTCCGCTTCGTCGAAGAGGGCGGGACCCCCCGGCAGATCGTCCGGTCCGCGCGCGACTGGCCACTCCTCGTCCACGACCTGAGCGCGGAGCGGAATCCGCTCCAGACCGCACACGACCTGATGTCGGCGGACCTCACCGAGACCACCGACCTCTCCGTCGGCCCCCTGTTCACCCAGGTCCTGTTCGGACTCGCCCCGGACCACCACCTCTGGTACACCCGGGTCCATCACATCGCGACCGACGCCTACGGGTTCAACCTCCTCGTGCAGCAGGTTGCCGCCTGTTACACGGCGCTGGCCGAGGGCGTCGAGGCCCCGCCCACGGAGTTCGCCCCCCTGGACGCGTTCCTCGCCGAGGGCGAGAAGTACGCCGCCTCCGAGCAGAGCCGCAAGGACCGCGCCTACTGGCTCGACCGCTTCGCGGACGACCCCGAGCTGCTGAGCCTGCCCGACCGGAACCTAGGCCTCTGGTCCGAGGCCCGGCGGGCCACCGAGCAGGTGGAGCCGCAGCTCGTCGCCGAACTCAAGCGGCTGGCCGCCGAGGCCCGGACGACCTGGCAGGTCACGCTCACCGCCGCCGCCGCGGCCTACCTGCGCCGCTTCACCGCCACCGAGGACGTGGTGCTCGGCTTCCCGGTCACCGGCCGCCTCGGCGGCATCATGCAGGCCACGCCGGGGATGGCCTCCAACGTGCTGCCGCTGCGCCTCGACGTCCGGGCCGAGGCCTCGTTCGCCGACCTCCAGCGATACGTCGCGCGCGAGCTCCGGGCCCTGCTGCGCCACCAGCGCTACCGCGGCGAGGACCTGCGCAAGGACCTCGGGCTCGGCGCCCACTCCCGGCGCATGTTCGGACCCGCCGTCAACTTCCTGCCGCTGCAGCCCGGTCTGCGGTTCGGCGACTGCCGGGCCGAGATCCACAGCGTGCCGAGCGGTCCCGTCGACGACCTGACCTTCGCGTTCGAGGGCGGCGGCGAGGGCGCCGGGCTGCGGCTACGGGTGGCGGGCAACGCGTCCGCGTTCGGCGCCGACGAGATCGCCGGCCATGGGCGGCGGTTCCTGGACTTCCTGCGGGCGCTCGCCGCCGAACCCGGCCGGGCGGTCGGGCAGCTCGACGTGTTGGGCGCGGAGGAGCGCCGCCGGGTGCTGACCGACTGGAACCCCACCGCCGAGGACCTGGCCGCCGGAACCCTCCCGGCCCGGTTCGAGGCGCAGGCCGCGCGGACGCCCGAGGCCGTCGCGGTGACCTTTCAGGACAGCCGGCTGACCTACCGGGAGCTGAACGAGCGGGCCAACCGGCTCGCGCACCGACTGATCGCCCGCGGCGCCGGCCCCGAGGACCTGGTCGGCCTCGTGCTGCCGCGCTCGCCGGAGCTGGTGGTGGCGATCCTGGCGGTCCTGAAGGCGGGGGCCGGCTACCTGCCGATCGACCCGGACGCCCCGCAGGCGCGGATCGAAGCCGTGCTGACCGAGGGCCGGCCGGTGCTGGTGCTGGACAGCGTGGAGTCGGTGCGGGACACCGACGGCGCGCCGGCGACCAACCCGGTGGACGCCGACCGGCGCGCACCGCTGCGGCAGGACCACCCGGCCTACGTGATCTTCACCTCCGGCTCCACCGGCAAGCCGAAGGGCGTGGTGATCCCCCACCGCAACGTCACCCGGCTCTTCTCGGCGGCCGACCGGGAGTTCGACTTCGGCGACCAGGACGTCTGGACGCTGTTCCACTCCTACGCCTTCGACTTCTCGGTCTGGGAGCTGTGGGGCGCGCTGCTGTACGGCGGTCGGCTCGTCGTGGTGCCGCACGCGGTGTCCCGCTCGCCGCGGGACTTCCTGACCCTGCTGTCCGAGCAGCGCGTCACCGTCCTCAACCAGACGCCGTCCGCGTTCTACCAGCTGGTCGAAGCCGACCAGCAGAGCTCCGACACCCCGCTCAGCCTGCGCTACGTCGTCTTCGGCGGCGAGGCGCTGGCCCCCGGCCGGCTCGGCGCCTGGTACGAGCGGCACCCGGAGGACCGGCCGACGCTGGTCAACATGTACGGGATCACCGAGACCACCGTGCACGTCACCCACCGCGCGCTGGACCGGGCGAGCGCCGCGGCCGACACCGGCAGCACCGTCGGTCCGGCCCTCGCGGACCTGCGGGCCTACGTCCTCGACTCCTCCCTGCGGCCGGTGCCGCCCGGCGTCACCGGCGAGCTCTACGTGGCCGGCGCCGGTCTGGCCCGCGGTTACCTGGGCCGCCCCGCGCTCACCGCGGACCGGTTCGTCGCCTGCCCCTTCGGTTCGGCCGGCGCGCGGATGTACCGCACCGGCGACCTGGCCCGCTGGACCCCGGACGGCGCGCTGGTGTACGAGGGCCGCGCCGACCACCAGGTGAAGATCCGCGGTTTCCGGATCGAGCTCGGCGAGATCGAGGCGGTGCTGACCCGCCACCCGCAGGTCGCCCAGGCCACGGTCATCGCCCACGAGGACCGGTCCGGCGACAAGCGGCTGGTCGCCTACGTGGTCACCCGAGGCGCCGCGGTGGATGCCGCCGAGCTGCGCGCGTACGCCGGCCGGGCGCTTCCCGGATACATGGTGCCCGCCGCAGTGGTCCTGCTGGACACCCTGCCGCTGACCACCAACGGCAAGCTCGACCGCCGGGCGCTGCCCGCGCCTCGGTTCGAGGCCGAGGGTGCCGGTCGTGGCCCGCGCAACGCCCGGGAGGAGATCCTCTGCGAGCTGTTCGCCCGGGCGCTCGACGTCGACCGGGTCGGCATCGACGACAGCTTCTTCGACCTCGGCGGGCACTCCCTGCTGGCCACCCGGCTGGCTGGCCTGATCCGCTCGGAGCTCGGTCTGGAGCTCCCGCTCGGCACCCTCTTCGAGGCGCCGACCGTGAGCCGACTGGCCGACCGGATCGCCGAGAGCGAGCCGGCCCGCCCCGCGCTGCGGCCGATGCCGCGACCGGATGCCGTGCCACTGTCGTTCGCCCAGCAGCGCCTGTGGTTCCTGCAGCGGATCGAGGGGGCGGACCCGACCTACAACATGCCGCTGGCCCTGCGGCTCACCGGTGAGCTGGACCGGGAGGCGCTGCGGGCCGCGTTGAACGACGTGGTCCGCCGCCACGAGTCGCTGCGCACGGTCTTCACCGAGAGCGGTGGGCCGGTCCGGCAGCAGGTGCTCGACTCCCGCACGCTGCCCCTGCCGGTGACCGAGGCCACCGCGGAGGACCTGCCCGGCCTGCTGACCCGAGCCGCAGCCACGCCCTTCGACCTGGACCGCGAACTTCCGCTGCGCGCCTCGCTGTTCACGCTCGCCCCGACCGAGCACACCCTGCTGCTGGTGATGCACCACATCGTCGGCGACGAGTGGTCGATGGCGCCCCTGGCCCGCGACCTGGGCACCGCGTACGCGGCCCGGCTGGGCGGCTCGGCCCCCGGGTGGGAGCCGTTGCCGGTGCAGTACGCGGACTACACGCTGTGGCAGCGCGAGCTGCTCGGCACGGAGGACGACCCCGCGAGCCTGGCCCACCGCCAACTGGTCTTCTGGCGCGAGGCGCTGGCCGACCTGCCCGAGGAACTGCCGCTGCCCGGCGCCCGTCCGCGCCCGGCGGTGTCCGGCCGGCGCGGCGAGGCGCTGCCGGTGCGGTTCGACGCCGAGCTGCACCGCGCCCTGGCGGAGCTGGGTCGGGAGCACCGGGCAACCCTCTTCATGGTGCTGCAGGCAGGCCTGTCCGCCCTGCTCAGCAGGCTCGGCGCAGGCACCGACATCCCGCTCGGCACCGCGCTCGCGGGCCGCACCGACCAGGCGCTCGACGAACTGGTCGGGTTCTTCGTGAACACCCTGGTGCTGCGCACCGACACCTCGGGCGATCCGGGCTTCGGTGAGCTGGTGGACCGCGTTCGGACCGCCGACCTCGCGGCCTTCGCGCACCAGGAGCTCCCGTTCGACCGCTTGGTCGAGGCGCTCAACCCGAGCCGAGCGGCCAACCGGCACCCGCTCTTCCAGGTGATGCTGGTGCTGCAGAGCACCCCGGCGTCCGAGCTCGACCTGCCGGGCCTGGAGGTCCGGAAGGAGCAGATCCACCCCGGTGGGGCGAAGTTCGACCTGTCGCTCTCCCTGACCGAGACCCGCGACGGCGACGGCGCCCCCGGCGGCCTCGAAGGCTACGTCGAGTACAGCACCGACCTGTTCGACCGGGAGACCGTCGCCACGCTGGTCCAGCGCCTGGAGCGGCTGCTCCACGCGGTGGTCGCCGATCCCGCGGGCCCCATCGGCGCGGTGGACCTGCTGACCGAGGCCGAGCACCGCCTGCTCACCACCGGCTGGAACGACACCCGCCGGGAGGTGCCGGCGCTCACGGTGCCGGCCCTGTTCGAGGCCCAGGTCGCCCGGACCCCGGACGCGCCCGCGGTCCTGTTCGCCGACACCGCGCTGTCGTACGCCGAGCTCAACCGCCGAGCCAACCGGCTGGCCCGGCTGCTCATCGGCCGGGGCATCGGCCCGGAGTCCGTCGTCGCGCTGATGCTGCCCCGCTCCGCCGACCTCGTGGTCGCGATGCTGGGTGTCCTCAAGGCGGGTGCCGGTTACCTCCCGGTCGACCCCGACTACCCCGCCGAGCGGATCGCCTACCTGTTCGCCGACGGCGCCCCCGCGCTCACCGTCACCACCGGCGCCCTGGCCGCCGCGTTGCCGGTCGGCACGGAACACATCGTGCTCGACACCGCCGGGTCGGCAGACCTCCCGGACGACGACGTCCAGGACCGGGACCGCCGCAGCCCGCTCGACCTCGGCCACCCCGCGTACGTCATCTTCACCTCGGGCTCCACCGGGCAGCCCAAGGGAGTGGTCGCCACCCACCGCGGTGTGGCCGGCCTGCTCGCCGCCCAACGGGACCGACTGGTCGTCGGCCCGGGCGACCGGGTGCTCCAGTTCGCCTCGTTCAGCTTCGACGCGGCGTTCTGGGAGCTGGTCATGGCGCTGCTGTCCGGCGCGACCCTCGTACTCGCCGAGCCCGACCGACTGCGCCCCGGTGCTCCGCTGGCCGAGCTGGTGGAGGCCTACGGGGTCAGCCACCTGACGCTCCCGCCGACCGCACTGGACGTCCTCGCGCCCGAGGACCTGCCGTCGGTGCGTTCGCTGGTCGTGGCCGGTGAGGCCGCCTCCGGGAACCTGGTGGCGCGCTGGTCGCCGGGGCGCCGGCTGGTCAACGCCTACGGCCCCACCGAGACCACCGTGTGCGCCACCATGAGCGATCCGCTGCAGGGCGACGCCCGGCCGCCGATCGGCGGGCCGATCGGCAACATGCGCGCCTACGTCCTCGACGAGCGGCTGCGGCCGGTGCCGGTCGGGGTGGCCGGCGAGCTGTACGTGGCCGGCGACGGCCTCGCCCGCGGCTACCTGCGGCGGCCGGCCCTGTCCGCCTCGCGATTCGTCGCCTGCCCGTTCGGCGAGCCGGGCGAGCGGATGTACCGCACCGGCGATCTGGCCCGGCGCCGGGCCGACGGCACGCTCGAGTACCTGGGCCGCACCGACGACCAGGTGAAGGTGCGCGGCCACCGGGTCGAGCTCGGCGAGATCGAGTCCGCCCTGGCCGCGCAGCCCGGAGTGGCCGCGGCCGCCGTGGTGCCCCGGTCGGACCGTGCCGGCCAGCTGGTCGCCTACGTGGTCCCGTCCGACCCCGCCTCGGTCGCCGACACCCTGGCCGCGGACCTGCGGGCCGCACTGCGCCGTCGACTGCCGGAGTACATGGTGCCCGCGGCGGTCGTGGTGTTGGACGTGTTGCCGTTGACGCCGAACGGGAAGGTGGACCGTAGGGCTCTGCCCGCGCC
>NZ_JBSFGK010000158.1:0-10939 GCF_053596495.1 Kitasatospora sp. NPDC001683 | reverse complement strand
GTGTTGGCGGGTGTGTGGGATTGGGGGCCGCGGCCCCCAGGGGTGGTGTTCCCCCCCCTTCTCCCGGGGCGGCCCCGGGGGGGGGGGCCCGGGGCCGCCGGCCCGTTCAGTTGAGTGTCGGAATCTTCGTCGTGGTGCTAACGGCGCGGCGAGGCGTCCAGTACCTGCTGGAGCGCCTCGAACTCCTCGACGCACTTGCCGGAGCCGAGTGCGACCGAGTCGAGCGGGTTCTCGGCGATGTGGATCGGCATGCCGGTCTCGCGGCGCAGCCGCTCGTCCAGGCCGCGCAGCAGGGCGCCGCCGCCGGTGAGCACGATGCCGCGGTCCATGACGTCGCCGGCCAGCTCGGGCGGGCACTGGTCGAGGGTGGTCTTGACCGCGTCGATGATCGAGTTGACCGGCTCGTCGATGGCGGCGCGGACCTCGGCGGCGGAGATGACCACGGTCTTGGGCAGGCCGCTGACCAGGTCGCGGCCGCGGATCTCGGCGTGCTCGTCCTTCTCGCCCTCGAGGCCGTAGGCGCTGCCGATGCTCATCTTGATCTGCTCGGCGCTGCGCTCACCGAGGAGGAGGGAGTACTCCTTCTTGATGTGCTGGACGATCGCGTTGTCCAGCTCGTCGCCGGCGACCCGGATGGACTGGGCGGTGACGATGCCGCCGAGGGAGATGACGGCGACCTCGGTGGTGCCGCCGCCGATGTCGACGACCATGTTGCCGGTGGCCTCGTGGACGGGCAGTCCGGCGCCGATCGCGGCGGCCATCGGCTCCTCGATGATGTGCACCTGGCGGGCGCCGGCCTGCGAGGAGGCCTCGATGACGGCGCGGCGCTCGACGCCGGTGATGCCGGAGGGCACGCAGACCACGACGCGCGGGCGGGCGAGGTAGCGGCGGCGGTGGATCTTGAGGATGAAGTAGCGCAGCATCCGCTCGGTGATCTCGAAGTCGGCGATCACGCCGTCCTTGAGCGGGCGGATGGCGACGATGTTGCCCGGAGTGCGGCCGATCATCTTCTTGGCCTCGGCGCCGACCGCGAGGATGCCGCCGGTGTTGGTGTTGACCGCGACGACGGACGGCTCGTTGAGGACGATCCCCTTGCCCCTGACGTACACCAGCGTGTTGGCTGTTCCGAGGTCGATCGCCAAGTCGCGGCCGATGAACGACAGGTTGCTCGCCATGGGGTGTGGGTGCCTTCCCGGGCTCGGAGTTCATGGGGGTGGACGGATGCGCGCGCCCACGCTTGGGCGGAGACCAGCTGAGCTGCCTTACCGGGCCCTTGAGTCGCGTCCATCGTAGTCACGCGCGTGGTACGGACATCGACGCGGGCATACCGTCCATTGTCCGGAGCGTGATCGCTTCTCCGAGGATTGGGACGCCGTGTCGGCCTCCCCAGTTCCCTATTTCACGATAAGAATGCCCCGGCCGGGCCAATGGTCCCGACCGGGGCGGCACGAACGTCCTGACGGACCCTGGGATCAGGCGTGCGCGGGGAAGAAGATCTTGATCTCGCGCTCGGCGGACTCCGGGGAGTCGGAGGCGTGGATCAGGTTTTCGCGGGTGATGGTCGCGTAGTCACCGCGGATGGTGCCGGAGCCGGCCTCCAGCGGGTTGGTGGCGCCGGCCAGCATGCGGATGCCCTTCACGACCTCCTCACCCTCGACGATCATCGCGATCGACGGGCCGGAGGTCATGAACTCGAGCAGCGGCTCGTAGAACGGGCGGCCGACGTGCTCGGCGTAGTGGTGCTCCAGGGTCTCCCGGTCGAAGGTGCGCAGCTCGACGGCGGTCAGCTGCCAGCCGGCCTTGCGCTCGATGCGGCTGATGATCTCGCCCGCCAGGCCGCGGCGAACGGCGTCGGGCTTGAGCAGGACGAGAGTGCGCTGGGACACGGTGCGTCTCCTGGGGATTCGGGGCGACATGCGGTACGGGGCAGAGGTTACCTTGCGTGAACGACCGGTCGGTTCCGTGGTGGGGGCGGGAACCGGCCCGGACCGTCAGGCGGCCCGGGCCTCGGCGGCCGCGCGGGCGGCCTTGAACTCGTCGACCTTGCGGCCGTAGTGCACCGAGCACCACCACAGGCCGGCGAAGACCGCACCGAGCGCGAACATCGTCGGCAGGATGAAGCCGCTGGCGATCAGGCCGATCTGCAGCGCCCAGCCGATGGCCACCGCACCGGGGCGGTTGATCATGCCGCAGAGCGCGATGCAGAGCGCCATGGCGATCCCGGTGACGATCCAGACCGTCGCCGTCGAGACGCTGGACAGCCGCATCGCGACCAGCCCGGCAAACATCGCCAGGAGCGCCTCGCCGATCAGCGTCGAGGAGCAGAGCGTCCTCATGTCACTTCCTCCCGAGCAGCAGGCGGGCCTCGCCCACCGTGATGACCGAACCGGTGACCAGCACCCCGGCGCCGCCGAGGTCGCCCTCCTCCTCGGCCAGGGTGACCGCGGCGGCGATGGCGTCGTCGAGCCGGGGCTCGACCTGGACGCGGTCCTCGCCGAACACCTCGACGGCCAGGGCCGCGAGCGCGTCCACGTCCATCGCGCGGTGGGTGGAGTTCTGGGTGATGACGACCTCGGCCAGGATCGGCTCGAAGGCCTCCAGCAGGCCGGCCACGTCCTTGTCCCCCGAGGTGCCGATCACGCCGACCAGGCGGGTGAAGCCGAAGGACTCGGAGATCGCGGAGACGGTGGCCCGGGCGCCGTGCGGGTTGTGGGCGGCGTCCAGGATGATCGTGGGGCTGCGGCGGACGACCTCGAGGCGGCCCGGCGAGGAGACGCCGGAGAAGGCCTGGCGGATCTTGTCGACGTCGAGCTGGCCGCCGCGGGCGCCGCCCACGCCGAAGAAGGCCTCGACCGCGGCCAGCGCCAGCGCCGCGTTGTGCGCCTGGTGCTCGCCGTGCAGCGGGATGAAGACGTCCTCGTACTCCTCGCCGCCGATTCCGCGCAGCGTCACCAGCTGGCCGCCGATGGCGAGCTCACGGCGGATCACCCCGAACTCCATGCCCTCGCGGGCGACGGTGGCGTCCACCTCGACGGCCCGGCGCAGGATGGTCTCGGCGGCGTCCAACTGCTGCTGGGCGACCACGGCCACGGCGCCGGGCTTGATGATCCCGGACTTCTCGACCGCGATCTCGCCGGTGGTCTCGCCGAGCTTGTCGGTGTGGTCCAGCCCGATCGGGGTGATCACGGCGACGGCGGCGTCGATGACGTTGGTGGCGTCCCAGGAGCCGCCCATGCCGACCTCGACCACCGCGACGTCCACCGGGGCGTCGGCGAAGGCGGCGTAGGCCATGCCGGTGAGCACCTCGAAGAAGGACATCGGCACCGGCTGGGCGGCGTCGACCATCTGCACGTAGGGCTCGATGTCGCGGTAGGCCTCGACGAAGCGCTCGGGGCTGATCGGGGCGCCGTCCAGGCTGATCCGCTCGGTGACGGTCTCCACGTGCGGGCTGGTGTAGCGCCCGGTGCGCAGCTCGAAGGTGTTGAGCAGCTGCTCGATCATCCGGGCGGTGGAGGTCTTGCCGTTGGTGCCGGTGATGTGGATGGACGGGAAGGACCGCTGGGGCTGGCCCAGGATGTCCATCAGCGCCTCGATCCGGTCGAGCGAGGGCTCCAGCTTGTTCTCCGGCCAGCGCTTGGAGAGCTCGAGCTCGACGTCGCGCAGGGCGTCGCCGGTGTCGCCGTCGGCGGGGCGGAGGGTGTACGGATTCGGGTCGGCCTTGTCGCTCACGACCACAGTCTACGGAGCGGGGGCGGCCCGGACCCACAGGGTGAGGGTGATGGCGTGGACACGTCGCCGGACTGATCTCCCTGGCGCTCGCTGCGCCGCTTCCTCACCCAGCGCACCCACCGGCCGGTGCAGCGCAGGCACTGCACTGGGTCTGGCGAGCCACGCCGCGCTGCTGGTCTCCGACTCCGACGGCGTGCAGGAGGAGTGCACCGGCCGAAGGGTGTCCGTCCGCTCCGGACCGGGTGGGGGTCAGACCCCGGCCCGGGCCTCCGGGACGTGCGCGGTGCCGCCGTGTCGGCGGCGCAACTCGGCGGTGATCTCGGACAGTTCGCCCTCGGGCAGCAGCGGCAGCATCATCGCCACGCCCTGCAGCAGTCCGCCGAGCAGGTAGGTGGTGTCCGCCGTCGCGGCGACCAGACCGCGGACCTCGGCCACCCGGCCGGCCGCGACCGCCTCGATCAACTGGGCGGCGTTCGCGGTCTCCTCGTCCACCTGGACCCCACCGGTGTCCTTCGGGGCCCGCCGGGCCATCGCCCGCAGCACCCGGTCGCCGACCTCGGGGGCGTAGGCCTTGCGGACGGCCTCGGCGGCGATCCAGGTGAGCAGGGTGGTCACCTCCCGCTCGATGTTCTCCGCCAGCAGCAGGTCCAACTCGTGGTCGAACGCGAGCTGGTTCCCGTGCCGGAAGGCGAGCAGCAGCGTCGCCGCCCTGGCCTTGGCTTCCTCGACCGCCTCGGCAGGCAGTTCCTGGGCCAACTCCTCGGTCACCACCACGCCATGCCCTCCCGTCCGTCGCTCAGCAGGAACGCTCAGCGGAATCGCGTTCGGAAACTCCGTGCACACCGTACACATCCGACCTGGAAACTTCCGCGAACGCGCGCGGGCAAGACCGGAATCAATTCGCTCGGAATAAGACCTCACCCGGTCCAGGATGAATATTCGCCGGAAGGGAGCAATGTTTCTGCTCTATTAGGCGAGCAAAAGCGAGCACCCGGCCGACGAGCCGGAAAACGCCGAAGGGCCGCACCCCGCGCGTCGCGGAGTGCGGCCCTTCGTGGGCGATCCGGGTTCAGCCCTGCGGCAGCGCCGCGAGCTGGGCGGTGATCCGGGCGATGTCGGCCTCGGCGGCCTCCTGGCGGGTCCGGATCTTGGCGACCACCTCGTCCGGCGCCTTGGCCAGGAAGGCCTCGTTGCCGAGCTTGGCGGTGGTCTGGGCCTTCTCCTTCTCGGCGGCCGCGAGGTCCTTGGCGAGCCGCTTGCGCTCCGCCGCGACGTCGATGGTGCCGGAGAGGTCCAGCGCGACGGTGGCACCGGCCACCGGCAGCGAGGCGGTGGCCGCGAAGCCCTCCTCGGGGACGGTCAGCCACAGCAGCGAGCGGATCGCGTCCTCATGGGCGGCCAGCGCGGTACCGGCCAGCTCCAGCTGGGCCGGGACGCGCTGGCGGTCCTGGAGGCCCTGGTCGGTGCGGAACCGGCGGACCTCGGTGACCACCTGCTGCACCGTGGCGACCTCGGCCTCGGCCGCGGTGTCGCGGAAGCCGCTGTCCTTCGGCCACTCGGCGACGACCAGCGACTCGGCGCCGGTGAGCCGGGTCCACAGCGCCTCGGTGACGAACGGGACGACCGGGTGCAGCAGCCGCAGGGTGACGTCCAGGACCTCACCCAGCACCCGGCGCGAGGCATCGGCCTGCGGGCCGCCCTTGGCCAGGGTGGTCTTGGAGAGCTCGACGTACCAGTCGAAGACCTCGTCCCAGGCGAAGTGGAACAGCGCGTCCGAGACCTTGGCGAACTCGTAGTCGTCGTACAGCGCGTCCACCTCGGCGACCGCGGTGTTCAGCCGCGACAGGATCCAGCGGTCGGCCGCGGTCAGCTCCTCCGGCGCGGGCAGCGGGCCCTCGACGGTGGCGCCGTTCATCAGCGCGAAGCGGGTCGCGTTCCAGATCTTGTTGCAGAAGTTGCGCGAGCCCTTGACCCAGTCCTCGCCGATCGGCACGTCGGCGCCCGGGTTGGCGCCGCGGGCCAGGGTGAAGCGGACGGCGTCGGCGCCGTAGGCGTCCATCCAGTCCAGCGGGTCCACCGCGGTGCCGGAGGACTTCGACATCTTCTTGCCGCGCTCGTCGCGCACCAGACCGGTCAGCGCGACGGTCTTGAACGGCGCCTGGCCGTCCATCGCGTACAGGCTGAACATCATCATCCGGGCGACCCAGAAGAAGATGATGTCGTGGCCCGTCAGCAGGACGTCGGTCGGGTAGAACTTCTCGAGGTCGGCGGTCTTCTCCGGCCAGCCGAGCGTGGAGAACGGCCACAGGCCGGAGGAGAACCAGGTGTCCAGGACGTCCGGGTCCTGGTGCCAGCCCTCGCCGGTCGGCGGCTGCTCGTCCGGTCCGACGCAGACGACCTCGCCCTCGGGGCCGTACCAGACCGGGATCCGGTGGCCCCACCAGAGCTGGCGCGAGATGCACCAGTCGTACATGTTGTCCACCCAGTCGAAGTAGCGGCGCTCCAGCTCCTTCGGGTGGATCTCCACCTTGCCGTCGCGGACGGCGTCGCCGGCGGCCTTGGCCAGCGGCTCGACCTTGACCCACCACTGCAGCGACAGCCGCGGCTCGACCACGGTGTGGCAGCGCGAGCAGTGGCCGACGGCGTGCATGTACGGGCGCTTCTCGGCGACGATCCGGCCCTGCTCGCGCAGCGCGCCGACGACGGCCGAGCGGGCCTCCAGCCGGTCCATGCCGAGGAACGGGCCGTGCACGGTGATCACGCCGTGGTCGTCCATCACGGTCAGGTTCGGCAGGTCGTGCCGCTGGCCGATGGCGAAGTCGTTCGGGTCGTGCGCGGGCGTCACCTTGACGGCGCCGGTGCCGAACTCCGGGTCGACGTGCTCGTCCGCGACGACCGGGATCTCCCGGTCGGTCAGCGGCAGCTTGATGGTGCGGCCGACCAGGTGCTTGTAGCGCTCGTCCTCGGGGTGAACGGCCACCGCGGTGTCGCCCAGCATCGTCTCGGCCCGGGTGGTGGCGACGACGATGGAGTCCTCGCCCTCGCCGTAGCGGATCGAGACCAGCTCGCCGGGGACGTCCTCGTGCTCCACCTCGATGTCGGACAGCGCGGTGAGGCAGCGCGGACACCAGTTGATGATGCGCTCGGCGCGGTAGATCAGGCCGTCGTCGAACAGCCGCTTGAAGATGGTCTGGACGGCCTGGGACAGGCCCTCGTCCATGGTGAAGCGCTCGCGCGACCAGTCCACGCCGTCACCGAGGCGGCGCATCTGGCCGAGGATGCGGCCGCCGTAGCTCTTCTTCCACTTCCAGACCTTCTCGACGAAGGCCTCCCGGCCCAGGTCGTGCCGGGACAGGCCCGCCTCGGCGAGCTGCTGCTCGACCTTGTTCTGGGTGGCGATGCCGGCGTGGTCCATGCCGGGCAGCCAGAGCGTCTCGAAGCCCTGCATGCGCTTGCGGCGGGTCAGCGCGTCCATCAGCGTGTGCTGGAAGGCGTGGCCCAGGTGCAGGACGCCGGTGACGTTCGGCGGGGGGATGACGATCGTGTACGCGGGCTTGTCGCTCTGCGCGTCCGCGGTGAAGTAGCCACGCTCTACCCAGCGCTCGTACAGCTCGCCCTCTACGTCCGCGGGGGTGTAGGTCGTCGGGAGGGTTGCCGCATCGTCCCCGGTGGTGCTCACGGGGCGCTGGTTCGTCGTGTCGGTCACGACGCACAGTTTACGTAACCGGGGGCGCTGGTTACGAACCGCTTTCGGTCCGTGGACTCCCCGGCCCGAACACCGCCGGGGCGGGCGTCGTGCGATACCGTGCCCGGGCACTCGTCCGGGTGACCGGACGTGCACGGAGCCATCACCACCAGATCGGCCGCAGGTGCGGCGGGGGAGCACGAGGACAGATGTACGGCCAGGGACAGCAGTATCCGCAGCAGGGACAGCCCTACGGGGGGCAGCCGTACGGCGCGCCGCCGCCGCAGCAGCCGTACGGCGCTCCGCAGCCCCAGTACGGGTACCCGCCCCAGCAGCCCTACGGCCAGCCGCAGCCGCAGTACGGCGGCGTGCCGCCGCAGGGCCCGTACGGCCAGCCGGGCTACCCTGCGGCGCCGCAGAAGGGCAAGGGCGGCCTGGTGGTCGGTCTGATCATCGGCGCGCTGGTGCTCGGTGGCGGCGGCTTCGCCGCCTGGAAGTTCCTGGGCGGCGACTCGGGCGGCAACTACAAGATCGCCACGCCGCAGACCCTCCCGGGCGGTTACACCCAGAAGTCGGCCAAGGAGGAGCCGGTCGACACGTCCAAGCCGGAGGCGAAGGACGCCGGCAAGTACGGCAGCAACCTCACCGTCGTGATCGCCAGTTACACCAAGGGCGGCGACCTGACGGACGGCCTCTCGGTGGCCGGCTTCTACGGGAACATCGACGACCCCGGCCAGATGCTCGAGGACGCCAAGAAGGGCGGGAACGGCCTCACCTGGACCACGCCGCTGACCGACGAACCCGCCCAGGACAGCCACAGTTCCTCGGGCCGGCTCTCCTGCGGCGTCTACACCCTGCTCGCCAAGAGCCAGTCCGTCTGCATCTGGGCGGACAAGTCGACCTACGCCCGGGTGACCTTCGCCAAGGACGCCCTCTCCCCGGACCAGGCCGCCGAGAAGGCCCGCGCCATCCGCGACGCCATGAAGGTCGCCAAGTAGCACGAAGCGCGCACCGGGGGCATGCCGCAGCACCACACCACCGCCGGAGCCTCCGGCGGCATCCACGCGTGACGTCCCAGAAAGGGCCTCGCATGTCCGATCAGAACCCGTACGGGCAACCGCCGCAGCCCGGCTACCCGGCGACGCCGCCGCCGGCCGCCCCCGGCTACGGCGGCATCCCGCCGCAGGCCCCGCCGCCCGGCTACCCCGCGCCCGGCGCGCCGCAGGCCGGCGGCTACCCGGGCTACACGGAGACGCCCGGGGCCTACCCCGGCTACGGCGGTTACGCGCCGGTGCCGCCGCGCAAGTCCCGCAGGACGCTGTGGATCGTGCTCGGCACCATCGCAGCCGTGCTGGTGATCGTCGGCGGGGCCCTGGGGTACTTCGTCTGGGACACGACCAGCAACGCGGGCACCCAGAAGATCGCCTTCCCGGCGACCTTCAAGGACCTCAAGGCCAACGACGACCCGGCGGTGACCGGGAAGATCCAGGACGAACTCACCTCGAAGATCGGCCAGGGCGACGGCAACTGGAAGCCGACCGGGGTCGCCGGGGTGTACCAGGACTCGGACTCCAACCCCCAGCTGATCGCGGTGGGCGTCTACGGCAAGGTGCTGCTGCCCAAGCAGGAACTGGACCAGATGTTCAGCGGCTTCTCCGGCGCGGGCGGGACCATCACCGGCCGGCACTCGGTCGACCCCGGCCCCAAGGGCGGCCAGATGGACTGCGCCACGTCCGAGGACGGCGACAGCAAGCTCGCCCTCTGCGCCTGGGCCGACAAGAGCAGCGTCGTCATGGTGCTGAAGGGCTCCGACGACGGCACCCAGCCCGACGTGGACAAGCTCGCCGCCGACGCCCGCGACCTGCGCGCGGTGGCCGAGGTGCCGAAGTAGGCTCCCGGCCCGCAGCCGCGAAGGGGCCCCGCACCGGATCCGGTGCGGGGCCCCTTCGTACGTCCTGCGGCGTCAGGCGCTCTTGTCGCGGCGCTCGCGCTTGATCATGTCGCGCGGGACCAGGGTGGGGATGGCGTGCTTGGAGACCACGTCCCCGGTGACCACCACGCGGGCGACGTCCTGGCGCGAGGGGACCTCGTACATCACGGACATCAGCACCTCCTCCATGATGGCCCGCAGACCGCGCGCGCCGGTGCCGCGCAGGATCGCCTGGTCGGCGATCGCCTCCAGCGCGTCCCGGGAGAACTCCAGCTCCACGCCGTCCAGTTCGAAGAGCTTGCGGTACTGCTTGACCAGCGCGTTCTTCGGCTCGGTGAGGATCTGCAGCAGCGCCTCGCGGTCGAGGTTGTGCACGCTGGTGATCACCGGCAGACGGCCGATGAACTCGGGGATCATGCCGAACTTCACCAGGTCCTCGGGCATCACCTGGCGGAAGTGGTCGCTGGCGTCGGACTCCCGCTTGGAGCGGATGTTGGCGCCGAAGCCGATGCCCTTGGCACCCGCGCGGCCCTCGATGATCCGCTCCAGGCCGGCGAACGCCCCGCCGACGATGAACAACACGTTGGTGGTGTCGATCTGGATGAACTCCTGGTGCGGGTGCTTGCGCCCGCCCTGCGGCGGCACCGAGGCGGTGGTGCCCTCCAGGATCTTCAGCAGCGCCTGCTGCACGCCCTCGCCGGAGACGTCACGGGTGATCGACGGGTTCTCGCTCTTGCGCGCGACCTTGTCGATCTCGTCGATGTAGATGATCCCGGTCTCGGCCTTCTTGACGTCGTAGTCGGCCGCCTGGATCAGCTTGAGCAGGATGTTCTCGACGTCCTCGCCGACGTAACCGGCCTCGGTCAGCGCGGTGGCGTCCGCGATCGCGAACGGCACGTTCAGCATCCGGGCCAGGGTCTGCGCCAGCAGCGTCTTGCCGGAGCCGGTGGGGCCCAGCAGCAGGATGTTCGACTTGGCCAGCTCGATGGCGTCCTCGCGGCCGTTGCCGCCGCTACGGCCGGCCTCGCCCGCCTGGACGCGCTTGTAGTGGTTGTAGACGGCCACCGACAGCGCCTTCTTGGCGAGGTCCTGGCCGACCACGTACTGGTCGAGGAACTCGTAGATCTCACGCGGCTTCGGGAGCTCCTCGAAGCGCACCTCGGAGGTCTCGGCGAGTTCCTCCTCGATGATCTCGTTGCACAGGTCGATGCACTCGTCGCAGATGTACACGCCTGGGCCGGCGATCAGCTTCTTCACCTGCTTCTGCGACTTGCCGCAGAACGAGCACTTGAGCAGGTCGCCACCGTCTCCGATGCGTGCCACGAGGTGCTTCCCCTTCGCCAGGGGCCCCGCAGGGGTTCCGGGGCCTGGTGCTGTGGACCGTCCGCGCCGACGGCGCTCGGTCTCGCTATCCGACGGTACTCTGCCGGGCCCTTGATTCCGTCCTCTTCGCCGGGTCTGCCCTACGCCCTGGGCGAATTGATACCGAACAGATGCCGTGGCAGACCCCGCCGACGGACCGGGGCGGGGCGCGTCCGTCCTCCTTGAGGAACATGTCCACCCGCGCGAGACCGCTGCACCCCAAGGCGCGGTAC
>NZ_JBSFGK010000157.1:0-11110 GCF_053596495.1 Kitasatospora sp. NPDC001683 | reverse complement strand
AGTCCAAGCACACCTGCTCGAACTCCTCGGCATCGACGAAACCCGACCCCGCTGGCTGGAGACCTAAAACCCCATGTGCGAAGCGCGGGGCTAGGTCGTCAGGTGGTCGAACTCCCCCGCCTTGACGCCGAGCAGCAGGGCACGGAGCACGTCGGGTGAGGTCGAGATGATGATGCCGGGGGCATCACTCTCACGAATCCTGATGCCATCGCCGGACGCTTCGGCAAGGTAGATGCAGTTGGCGGTGTCGCCGCTGAAGGAGGATTTCTGCCAGCTCTGATCGGCCACGATTGTTCCCGTCTCAAATGCTCTGGGCGATCCGGCGGATGAGGTCGCGGGAAGCGTCAGGCTTGAGCGCGCTCGCCTCCAACCGGTCCAACACGGCTCGATACTTGATCAGCTGCGGCTCGGTGTCAATGAACTCGAACCGGTCGCCGTCGACCTGCACACTGTCCAACCGTGCGACTTCGGCGGCGAAGTACACGATCCCAGCACCGGAACTCGGGAAGCTGCCGGTGCCGAACGGGATCACGCGTAGGTCGATGTGCGGGTACTCGCTCACGGTCAGCAGGTATTCCAGCTGGTCCCGGGCAACGTCCGGGCCTCCGAATTCCATCCGCAGGGCGGTTTCATGGACGACGGCCGACAGCGGGATCGGCTGTCCCCTGTACAGCACCGCCTGGCGCTTGATGCGATGAGAGACAAGGTGCTCCACTTCGGGTGGCGACAAGGGAGGGACCACATCCCGGAAGAGTGCACGAGCGTGCTCAGGGGTCTGAAGTAGGCCGGGGATGTGAATCACCGTGGCGATCCGCATCGATTGCGCATGGTGTTCGACCTCCGCCAGGTCGAGCGCCCCGGCCGGGAGGATCTCGCGGTACTCGTCCCACCAGCCCCGGGTGCGGCCACCGGTCATGCGGGTCAGCGCCTCGATCAGGGCCTCATCCGCGCAGCCGTAGAGACGCGCCAGGCTCCGCACCCGGTCCGCGCTCACCGGGTATCCGCCGGATTCGATGTTGCTGATCCGGGACTGCTGAGTACCGTGCAACTCCCCGGCCCGCGTGACCGACAGCCCAGCCTGCTCGCGCAGCCGGCGCAGCTCCGTGCCGAGCCGCCGCTGCCGGATGCTCGGCGGGATCTTACTGGGCGGCATCCGCTGTCCCCTTTCCCTGCTCGCCCTTCACTCCATGGAGTGGTAGTGCAATGAATTACCCATGGGCGGTGGACTACATACTACCGACTGGCTACTTTGATTGTGCGTCAGTTTCGCCCTTGCTGGGGCGCTCAACTCCCTTGCACGTAGGAGACTTCCATGACTGCTGCGCCCTCGCCAAACCCCCGCATCCCGTTCGACCAGGAGCTGTGCGGGCTCGTCCTCGACACCGCTCCCCGGCTCTTCGCCGTCGTCCAGGTGTGCGACGAGGGCCGGGAAGACGCCGACGGCTGGGTCGCGGCCTGGGGGCTCGTCGACCACGCCGGGCCGACGCACGTGATCAGCCTCGACGGGCGGGCCCGAATGACCCTCCCCTCCCCCGAGCGGGCCCTGCGCCACTTCGCCGACCGGCCCGGCATCACCGCGCGCCTGGTCTGGCTCGCCCAGCCGGACACCGCCGCCATCGACCGCCCCGCGGCCGCCTGACGCCGGTCCGCCCTGTACGCAGGAAGTCGGCCGGTCCGACTTCCTGCGCAGACGATGACTCACACGCCGGTACTCGGCACCACTCAGCTCGCGGTCCACCTGCCTTTCTCCGGATCGACTGCGCCCCGCCTGTTCACTCGTTAGCGTGAGGACCAAGAGCGAACCCAAGCACGGGGAGGCATGGGATGGGTCCTGGGGGTCTTCCTCACGGCCTGCGTGCTGGTCACGGTGGGGTGCGTGTGGTGGGGCGTGGTCGAAATGCGCCGGTCCTTCGACCGGCCTGAGACCGACTACGACCGCGCGGAGCGGCTGGCGGGACTGTACTACAAGCAGCACCCCGGCAAGGGGCGGTACTACATCCCAACGGCCGCTGCGCTGTCCCGGGCAGCCGACGGGTCGCCGGTCGCCTACCTGCACTTCGGGATAGCCGGCGGCGACTACGCCAACGTCGACGACTTCCTCCACACCTACGACCTGCCGAAGCCCGGCTCCGTCGCCCCACTGCCGCAGGACCTGCGGGCGGCGCTGCCCGGCGACGAACCGGCCGAGGGCCTGCTGCTACCGGTAGGGCAGGCCGGGCGGCAGATCTTCGTGGTGATGCGGCCATCCGACGTGGAGGGTGCAGGCGACGTCTACGTCCGGGCCACCGGCACATGAAAGGGCTCCCGGTCCGCTGCGCAGGAAGTCGGCCGGACCGACTTCCTGCGCAGGCTTGAACGCGACCGCTACCCCTGCTCGTCCTCGTAGCTGAACGGTTCGACGGTCCAGGGCAGCCCCGACCCGTCCCGGAAGGCGGCGAAGCCCGGCGGGAGGCCGGCCAGCTCGGAGATGGAGGGATCGTTCTCCGTCGTGCAGGCGATGCAGTACACGCCGCTGGAGTCGGGGAGATTCGGATCGTTCACGCCGTCCCCGATCAGCCAGTCGCCCTCGCTGTCATGGATGACGACGAGGGCCGGCATGCGCCCCTCCGCGACGGTCCGCTGCACCACGGCGCCCAGGTCGGGTGGAAACCGCCCGTCCGGGAACGGAAAAGGTGCGTGCCGGACGAGTGGGTGAGGCGTGTCGTTCGTGGCAGCAGTATCGCGGCCCGCCGCGCCGGGGCGGCGGGGCGGGCCCGCCCGACAGGTGCAGCTACCGGGCGGCGGCGCGATCGCCCCGGGAGTCGGAGTCCTCGTCGTCCCCGTCCCAGCCGTCGCTGCGGTCGCGGTAGAGGGTGAAGCGGTCGAACAGCACCGGCGTCGGGATCGGGTTCGCGGCAGTGGCCGGTACCGAGTGGTAGTAGGACACCGTGATGGTGGTCCGGCCGCCCGGGACCGGCCCGGGGTCGACGTCGAAGACGGCGACGCCGTACGGGTGGGTGGTGTCCGGGTCGGTGACGGCGGACCAGTGGGCCTTCTCCTTGGCGTCCGGGTCGGCCTTGAAGGTGAGGCGCTGGGTGCGGACGGTGGCCTCGCGGACGCCGTCGCCGTCGGCCGGGAGGTAGACGTCGTCGTGCCCGGCGGTGCCGCCGCCGCCCAGGATGAGGTGGACGGTGCCCTGGGAGGTGTCGATCTGCCGGAGGTCGTCGTCGACGACGGCCGGGGTGAGCAGGCCGCCGGGTTCGGTGCCGCGGACGGGGTGGGTGCGCTCGTAGTCGTGGTCGTGCCCGGCCAGGACGAGGTCGACGGAGTGGCGGTCGAGCAGTGGCAGCAGCTTCTCGCGGATGCCCATGTCGCCGCCGTGGCTCGCGGCGGAGGAGGACATCGCGAACTGGTGCAGGTTGACGACGATCCAGTCGACCGACCGCCCACCCCTGGCACGCGACAGCACCCGCTCCAGCCAACGGAGTTGGGCGCCCTCGCTGTAGTCGCTGATGTAGATGGACCGGCCGGTGGCCGGGTCGAGGCTGGCGTCGTCCTCGACGGCGATCTCGTTGCCGTCCAGGCTGACGAACAGCACCGAGCCGACCTGGAAGCTGTACCAGTTGCCGCAGTGGTCGCGGGTGCCGTTGTCCGGCAGTTCGAAGCGGGTCAGGTAGGAGGCGTACCCGAGGTCGCCGCCGCCGGCCTCGACCTCGTGGTTGCCGGGCGCCGGCATCCAGGGGCGGTTGGCGGCGGACTTGGCCATGTTGTTCATGAACGCGTTCCAGGCCTGCGGCTGGAGCTGCGGGTTGTTGTTGGCGTACGCGAGGTCGCCGTTGAGCAGGTGGAACAGCGGGGTGAACTGCTCGACCTGCCGGACGGCGGCGGCGCCGTGGACGGACGACTTCTTGAACACGTCGTCGCCGGTGCCGAGGTCGCCGAAGCTGGTGAACCGGAACGCGGCCCGGCCGCGGGCGGGGGCGGTGCGGAAGGTGCCGCGCACCGGCTGGGCGCCGTCGTGCAGCACCTCGTAGACGTACGTGGTGTCGGGGCGCAGCCCGTCCAGGCGGGCGTGGTGGGTGTAGGTCTCGACCTGGTTGAGACCGTCGACGTAGCTGCGGCTGAACGCGTCGACGCTGCGGCCCGCACCGCCCCGCGGGGTGCCGATCCGCACCCGGGGACGGCTGACCGAGGCGGCCGTCGCCCAGGAGACGGTCATCTCCCGGGACGGCTCGTTGCCCCACTGGAGGTGGATCTGCTCCGGTCCGGGGGTGCCGGCCACGGCCGGCTGGGTCCACAGCAGGGTGGACGCGGGCAGCGCGGTCAGCGCACCGACCGCCGTACCGGTCCGAAGGATCGTCCTACGCGAGGGATGGGTCGGGAGATGTGCCACTGCCGGAAACCTCCTGGGCTACGAGAAACGCCCCGGAGGCTTCCAGTCTGACGGTACGTCCACGCTACACCCGACCGTGCCGACGGCGAACGGGAGTTGAACGCTGGTCCGTACCAGTCCGTGCATCGGCGCGTTCATCGTCCTGATCGATCGTCATGGCCCAATTCAGATCGTTCGTCGAGAGGCGGTCCCGGCCACTGCGGGAGTCGACCGTCGACGGGGGGTTACGGCCGGATGGCCGCGGGCCGCCGGGGTGGTCCCTGGGGCCGGGCGGGTGACCTTCCGGACGTGTCGGCGGCTGCGCACCCCACTCGGCGTGCATGGGTTGGAACGCGCCGCCTGCGGGCGGTGCACGCCCTGTCCCCGGACCTGAGAGCCGCCCATGCCTCCCACCGCTCGTCTCCGCCGCGTCGTTCCGACCGCGCTCTGCGCCCTCGCCGTCGCCCTCGCCGCACCCGCGGCCCACGCCGCACCCCCGGGCGGCGAATCCGGGACCGACCCCGGCGGGAGGTCGGAGGGCAGCCGGTACGACTGGGAGCGGGTGGCGGCCTGCGAGAGCAGCGGCAACTGGCACATCAACTCCGGCAACGGCTACTTCGGAGGCCTCCAGTTCGACCAGTCCACCTGGCGGGCGAACGGCGGCCTCGCCTACGCCCCGCGCGCCGACCTCGCCAGCCGCGAGGCGCAGATGGCCGTCGCCCAGCACCTGGCCGACCGCCGCGGCCTCTCCCCCTGGCCGGTCTGCGGCTCCCGCGCCAGAGGCGGCCACAGCCACCGGCCCGTCCGCGAGCAGCACACCGATGGCGACGGGCAGGCCACTCGCGACCACGGGCGCGACGGTGTCCTGCCGCCGCCCGCCGCCGCCCCGTCGGCCGGGGACGGCCAGTGGACCGTCCGCGAGGACGACACCCTGGACCAGATCGCCACCGTCCTCCAGATCCCCGGCGGCTGGCCCGCGCTCTACGCGCTCAACCGCTCCGCCGTCGGCGAGGACCCGGACCTGATCCAGCCCGGCCTGGTGCTGCGCCTGCCGTCCTGATCCCCGCCACCGACCGGCACCGGCCGGTGCCGCCGGACGCACCGACCCGCCGCCCACGCCGTTCCCATCCGGCGTGGGCGGCGCCCTGTGCCGCGGGCGCTACGGCCGGAGCGCCGCCAGCACGTGCAGTCCGCGCGGGTGCGGCCCTCATGCGGGCTGGGCCCTTTCTCGCGTCGTCCGGCGTGCTGATGATCCGACCGCACTCTACGAGCCCCTACCGGAGCACTCCACGAGCCCCTATCGGAACGCCGACGGCCCGCCCGGTCCTGGTGGACCGGACGGGCCGGGACGTCAACGGAGGCGCGGCTCAGCCGACGTGGACGCGCGGACGCTTGGTGCGGTCCGGCTCCGCCTCGCGCAGCACCTCGCGGGTGACCGGCGCGACCTCGCCCTGACCGAACAGGAAGAACCGCAGGAACTGGGCGAAGGGGTTGCCCTCGGTCCACTCGAAGTACAGGTGCGGCCGCTGCCCGGTGCGGTCCCGGACGGTGAGCGCCAGGGCGGCGATCGCGTTCGGGATGCTGGAGCTCTCCAGGGTGAGCACCCGGTAGCGGCCGTGCAGGACCTCGCCGCGCACGGTCAGCTCGGACTCGAAGTCCGACGCGTCGCGGACCGTCACCTCGACGAAGACCAGGTCGTCCTCGCCCGGGATGTCGTTGTCGGCACGGATCTGCCGGATCTTGTCGCGGTACTCCGCGTTGTCGCGGTTGCTCGGCTCGTTGGCGATCAGGCGCAGCGGGCGGTGGGCGTAGTCGCGGATGAAGCGTTCCGCCGTGTCGTCCAGCACCACGTTGGTGACGCGCAGCTCGAAGGCGCGGCGCAGCCGGGAGAGCAGCGAGACCAGGATGATGCCGGCGATGAAGCAGGCGCCGATCTTCAGACCGTCCGGCCGCTCCATGCAGTTCAGCACGGTGGTGTAGAGGAAGACCGCCGAGATGATCCCGAAGGCGATGGTCCAGCCGCGCTGCCGCTTCTTGTAGGCGGCGATGGTGACCGCGATCGCCGCCGAGCTCATCAGCACCAGCACACCGGTGGCGTAGGCGCCGCCTTGGGCGTCGACGTCGGCGTCGAACAGCCAGGTGATCAGGAAGGAGATGAGGGTGAGGACGATCACCATCGGGCGCACCGCCCGCGCCCAGTGCGGGGCCATGCCGTAGCGCGGCAGGTAGCGGGGCATCAGGTTGAGCATGCCCGCCATCGCGGAGGCACCGGCGAACCACAGGATCACGATGGTGGACAGGTCGTAGACGCTGCCGAAGGCGCCGCCCAGGTACTCGTGGGCCAGGAACGCCAGCGCTCGGCCGTTGGCCTCGCCGCCGTTCTCGAACTCCTTGGCCGGGATGAGCAGCGTGGTGATGAAGCTGGTGGCGATCAGGAACGCGCTCATGATCACGGCGGCCGTGGTGAGCAGCTTGCGGGTGCCGCGGATCCGGCCCGCCGGGTCGGCCGCGGTGTCGGTCGGGTCGCCCTTGATGTGCGGCATCACGGCGACACCGGTCTCGAAGCCGGACATGCCCAGCGCGAGCTTGGGGAAGAGCACCAGCGCCACGCCGATCATCAGGATCGGGTTGCCGTGCTGGGTGGTCAGCGCGTCGGTCCAGTCGGTGACGACGTGCGGGGCCTGGATGATCTTCCAGACGCCGACGACCACCACGACCACGTTGAGCACCAGGTAGACCCCGACCAGTGCCACGGCCAGGCCGATCGCCTCGCTGAAGCCCTTCAGGAAGACCGCGCCGAGCAGCGCGACCAGGAACAGCGTGATCAGCACCTGCTTGCCGCCCAGGACGCCGGTCAGGTGCGGGTTCTCGACCAGGTGCGCGCTCGCGTCGGCCGCGGACAGCGTGATGGTGATGATGAAGTCCGTCGCGGCGAAGCCGAGCAGCGCGAGGACGAACAGCTTGCCCTTCCAGAAGGACAGCAACCGCTCCAGCATCGAGATCGAACCCTCGCCGTGCGGGCTCTCCTGGGCGACCCGCCGGTAGACCGGCAGCGCCCCCAAGAGGGTCACGATCACCAGCACGATCGTCGCGATCGGCGACAGCACGCCGGCCGCGAGCGCGGCGATGCCGGGCTGGTAGCCGAGCGTCGAGAAGTAGTCGACGCCGGTCAGGCACATCACGCGCCACCAGCGCTGGCCCTCGTGCGCGCCTCCCGTGCCGTGCGCCCCGGAGTCGCCCGGGTTCGCGTCACTGTCCGTGTCCGCGTCCGAGGCGGTCTTGGAAGCGGACATGTCCGCCAGCAGCCAGCTGCGGACTCGTATTCGCGCCGACGACGGCTCCTCCGTCGTCGTCTCCGTCGAACCCGACGAAACCACCTTGCACCTCTTGATTCAAGACCCCGTAAAAGCGCCGTCGGGCGACGGCAGTGCGCCAGGCTATGCGACGACCGTTAAGGACGCGTCATCGGCCCGCGTTAAGAAAACGTCATGGATGCGCAGGTGGGGGCGGGTGGCCCGGCATTGCGGGCCCGGCGCCGGGGCGGGGCGGCGGTGCCGCCGCCGTCCGCCGCCCCGGCGTCTCAGGACGTGGACGGGTGTTACGCCTGGTAACCGAGAACGGTCATCATGCCGGTCTCAGCGTGGTAGACGTTGTGGCAGTGCACCATCCACAGTCCCGGGTTGTCGGCGTCGAAGTCGACCGCCAGGGTCGTGCCCGGCAGCACGATCGCGGTGTCCTTGCGCGGGCCGTCGGCCCCCAGGGCGAAGGCGTGACCGTGCAGGTGGACGGGGTGCCACATGCTGGTGCTGTTGCGGAACTCCAGCCGCACCCGCTCGCCGGCCGCGACCGGGTAGCGCTGCGCCGGGTCGTACCGGCGGCCGTTGAACGCCCAGTCGGCCTTCGCCATGCCGCCGGTGAGCTCCAGCTTCACGGTGCGGTCCGGCGCCTTGGCGGGCAGCCGGACGCTCGCCTCGGCCTTCAGCTGCGCGGCGGTGAGCAGCCGGCCGTCCAGCTCGGCCGGGCGGACGGCGGCGTCGGGCGCGGCGCCGCCGCCGGTGCGCAGCACGGCCAGCGCGGTGGCGTTCTTGCCCTCGGCGAGGGCGGTCAGCGGGAAGACGCCGTCCTTGGCGGTGACCAGCACGTCGTAGCGCTCGCCCATGCCGAGCAACAGCGCCTGGGTGGTGGCCGGTTCGACCGGGAAGCCGTCGGTGTGGGTGACGGTCAGGTCGTGGCCGCCGAGGGCGATCCGGTAGGCGGTGTCGCCGCCCGCGTTGATCAGCCGGATCCGGATCCGGTCGCCGGGCCTGGCGGCGAAGGTCTCGGGGGCGCTCGCCAGGCGGCCGTTGGCCAGGTGGAACGGGTGGGCGACGTCGCCCGCGTCGCCGCCGAGCAGCGGGCTGGCGGCGCCCATCAGCATCCGGGAGGGGCCGGCGGTTCCGGCGGGCGTATCGGCGGCGCCCATGTCCATGCCCGGCATGCCGTGTGACGAGTGGTCGGTCCCGCCCATGCCCTGGGCGAGTTCGGCGAGGACGGCGTCCGGGGTGCTGCCGTCGACCCCGTCCACCCAGTCGTCCAGGACGACGACCCACTCCTTGTCGTAGCGCAGCGGCTCCTTCGGGTCCTCGACGATCAGCGGCGCGTACAGGCCCCGGTCCTGCTGGACGCCGGAGTGCGGGTGGAACCAGTAGGTGCCGGGGTGGGAGAGCGCGAAGCGGTAGTCGAAGGAGGCGCCCGCCCGGACCGCCTCCTGGGTCACACCCGGGACGCCGTCCATGTCGTTGCGCAGCGCGAGGCCGTGCCAGTGCAGCGAGGTGGGCTGCGGCAGGTGGTTGGCGAGGGTGAGGGCGAGCGTGTCGCCGGCGGTGGCGCGCACCTCCTGGCCGGGCAGGCGGTCGCCGTACGCCCAGCTGCGGACGGTTCGTCCGCCCAGGTCGAGGGTGGTCTCGGTGGCGGTGAGCGCGACCTTGCGCTCGGGGCCGGGCCGGCGCCGGGCCTCGGCGGCGACGACCTCGGGGCCGTTCGGGGAGACGAAGCCGGCGGGGGCGGCGGCGCTCGTGGAGGGATGGTTCATGGACGAGTGGTCCATGCCCTTCATCGAGTCGGAGCCGGAGTCGGAGGAGCAGGCGGCGAGCAGGCCGGTCCCGGCGGCGGCGAGCGCGGAGACCAGGACGGTACGACGGGTGGGTGTGCGCATGACGGAGTGCACCTCGTGCAGTGGGGTGGGTGTGCAGGACATCGCGTCGGCCGTCCCGTCCCCGTACACACGGGCACGGGACGGCGGGCGCGCGCCTACTGACGCAGCACCGAAAGTCTGTTGAGGAGTATCCGCCCGCCCCCGGGCGGCGGCAGCGCGCGGACGGCCCGCAGCAGGCGGGCCCGCACCTCGGCGGCGGCGTCGCCGCTGCGGCGCAGCAGCGGGCCGACGACCAGGAGCAGCAGGGTCCAGCCGGCCAACACGGCGAGACAGACCGTCATCGGGTCCATGCCGTCGGCGGTCGGGCTGTGGTGTCCGGGCATCTGCTGGGCCGCCGTCACCTGGAGCCCGTGCCCACCGTGGCCACCGTGCCCGCCGCTCGGGTGCCCGAGCGTGTGCATCGTGACGATGCCGAGCAGCAGGGCGGCGAGAAGCAGCAGGCGCAGCACGCCGGGCAGCGGGGAAACGTACGGCCGTTGCTGCGCCATCCTCCGCCTCCCGCCCGCCTCCGCCAGTCCGCTTACCCCCACAGGGTATCCCGAACCCGACCGGACTGTTGCCCCGTCACTCTGCCCCCACACGTCCGCCGACAATCCTCCGCATGGATTCCGTTAGCATGCGTCACTAGTTTTCGAACACACGGACCGGCCGCCGGCCGGTTCTCATGCATGGGGGGGCACCATGGCAGATCCTGACGCGCACTTGGAGTTCAAGGTCAAGCCGTCCGAACTGGACGCCTTCGGCCAGCACATCGAGAACTGGCAGCACGAGGTCGTCGACCGCCTCGGCCACTCCGAGTGGACCGGGACGGCCGCCGGGCACGCCAACACCCGGATCCAGTTCCTGGGCAACGAACTCCAGGCCGCGAAGCAGGACTGGGAGAAGGGCTCCCCGTCCCTCATCGGCATGGGGAAGGCCATCACCGGAGCGCCACTGTCATGAGGACCACCGGTTGCACCACCGCAAGCCGGACACGCACCGGCCGGGTTGCGGTCACGCTGGCCCTGGCCATCGCAGCGCTGACCCTGAACGCCTGCGGGGTGAACACCCTGCAGGAGCGATCGAAACCCACGATCACGCTCGACGAGGCGAAGAAGCAGGTTGACGGGTATCTGACGGACACCCTGGCGCATCTGCCGATCCAGCCCACCGAGACGCCGGCGTTCAGCGACCTGGAATGCGACGCCAACGACATCGGCCCGCACGGCCGGAAGGAGACCTCGCGGGGGTACATCTTTGCGAACCTCCCGTTGTCCGACCGGACACAGGCCGCCGACGCGTTCCGCACCTACCTCACCGGACGGGGCTTCCAACCGGTATCGGAGCCGGGCGTCCACATAGGCTGGGTAAAGCTCAAGAACCCCAAGGACGACTTCGTCGCCATCCTGGACGGCGCCAGCGACACAAGCCGTACATTCCGGCTGGACATCAGCTCCCCCTGCGTCTGGCCCAACGGCACCCCACCCCCCGCCTAGCCCCGCGCTTCGCACATGGGGTTTTAGGTCTCCAGCCAGCGGGGTCGGGTTTCGTCGATGCCGAGGAGTTCGAGCAGGTGTGCTTGGACT
>NZ_JBSFGK010000156.1:0-11132 GCF_053596495.1 Kitasatospora sp. NPDC001683 | reverse complement strand
CCTATCGCCGCTGCCCCCAAACCCCCGGGCGCCCCGCCCAAAAACGCCCCCCCCCCAGTCGATAGCGGCGCCCCCTTGGCGGGCCAAGGGGGCGCCGCAACTAAAGCAGAGCGGAAATTCAGACCGTTTGCTCGATGTGTTCAAAGATGTCGGAGTCCGTCTCCTTCTGCCAGTCCGGCGGGTCATCCCAGTCGGCAACGTAGCTCGGCTTCGGGTCCGGAATGTGCTTGTGGATCTGGGCGATCCAGCACAGGGCGACGAAGCGTCCCTTCTGCTCCCGAGTGAGCTTGGTGGTCGTGCCGCCGCTCACGGTGACGAAGTCTCGAACCTGGCCGAACACGGCGGCAGCCGACTGGCGTTCCCAGTCCGTGAACGAACCGGATCGGGGCGGGGCCTGCGCGGGAAGCGCAGGCCCCGCCCCGATCCGCTCAGTGGCGACGGGTGGGCGGGCCCGTCAGTGGAAGCTGTGCTCCTCCGCCGGGAAGGTGCCGGTGCGGACGTCCTCGGCGAACTCGCGGGCGGCGTCGCCGAGGACGGCCCGCAGGTTGGCGTACTTCTTGACGAACTTGGGCACCCGGCCCGCCGTCATGCCGGCCATGTCGGTCCAGACCAGTACCTGGGCGTCGGTCTCGGGGCCGCCGCCGATGCCGACGGTGGGGATCGCCAGCTGCTCGGTGACCTGGGCGGCCAGCTCGGCCGGGACGGCCTCGAGGACCACCGAGAAGGCGCCGGCCTGCTGGACGGCCTTGGCGTCGCGCAGCAGCTGGTGGGCCGCCTCGTCGCCGCGGCCCTGGACCGGGTAGCCGCCGAAGGCGTGCACCGACTGCGGGGTGAGGCCGATGTGCGCCATCACCGGGATGCCGGCCTCGACCAGCAGCTCGATCGAGCGGGCGCTGCGCTCGCCGCCCTCGAGCTTGACCGCGCCGACCCCGGCCTCCTTCATCAGTCGGGCCGCGTTGTGCATGGCCTGCGCGGGCGACTCCTGGTAGGAGCCGAACGGCAGGTCGGCGACGATCATGGCGCGCTGGGTGCCGCGGACGACGGCGGCGGAGAGCATCACCATCTGATCCATGGTCACCGGCACGGTGGTCTCGTAGCCGAGGTGGCAGTTGCCGGCCGAGTCGCCGACCAGCAGGACGGGGATCCCGGCCTCGTCGAACACGCCCGCGGTGAGGGCGTCGTAGGCGGTGAGCATGGCCCACTTCTCGCCGCGCTGCTTGGCGGCGGCGAGGTCGCGGACGGTGACGCGGCGGTTGGTGACCCCGCCGTAGAGGGTGGCGGTCGCCGCCTGGTTCTGGGCAGGCGAAGGCGAAGAAGCGTTCATCGAACGGGCTCCTGAAGGGTTGTCGTCTCGTGGCGCCGTACGGCGTCCCCGGATCCCCTCCATGCTTGCACGCCCCGGCGTGAGCGCAAAGAGGGGTGCCGTCGTCGGAGTGCGATCCACGCCACACCGGCCCTCGGCGGCCTCGGCCTTTGCCGGGTTTTTGCGAAACGGGTGCGTCTCGTATCGTATTGCGCGCTACTCTGGTCCGGGGGGTTACGAGACGTCTGCGACTCGCAAATGCCCGCCAGTGCCACGCCAACACGGACGGGAAACACCAATGACCACCGCCGCCGCACCACCCCGCGTGCCCGAAGCCATCCATCGCCGACGCTGGGCGATCCTCTGCACCCTGGTGCTCGCCCTGCTCGTCGTCGTGCTCGACAACTCGATCCTCAACGTCGCGATGAAGACCATCGCGACCCCCGCCCCGGTCGGACTGGGCGCCACCCAGAGCGACCTGGAATGGGCGATCAACTCCTACACCCTGGTGTTCGCCGGGCTGCTCTTCACCTCGGGCCTGCTCGGCGACCGGTTCGGCCGCAAGCGCGCGCTGCTGGTCGGCATGGTGGTCTTCGGCGTCGCCTCGCTGCTCTCCTCGATGGCCGGCTCGCCCGGTGAACTCGTCGGCTACCGGGGCCTGATGGGCGTCGGCGCCGCGCTCGCGATGCCCGCCACGCTGGCGATCATCATGAACGTCTTCGAGCGCGAGGAGCAGCCCAAGGCGATCGGTGTCTGGGCCGGCGCGGTCGGCCTGGCCATCGCGATCGGCCCGATCACCGGCGGTCTGCTGATCGAGCACTTCTGGTGGGGCTCGGTCTTCCTGGTCAACGTCCCGATCGTGATCATCGCGCTGATCGCGATGGTGATCCTGGTGCCCGAGTCCAAGGACCCCAACCCGGGCGCGCTCGACCCGGTCGGCGTGCTGCTGTCGATCGTCGGCCTGGTGGCGCTGATCTACGGCATCATCAAGGGCGGCGAGCTGGCCGACTTCACCGCGTTCGCGGCCTGGGGGCCGACCCTGCTCGGCGTGGTCGCGCTGGCCGCCTTCGTCCTGTACGAGCGCCGCATCCCGTTCCCCGCGCTGGACGTCACCTGGTTCCGCAACAAGGTGTTCAGCGCCTCCGTGGTCGTGGTCGGCGTGATCTTCTTCGCGCTGATGGGCGTCTCCTTCTTCGGGGTCTTCTACATCCAGAGCGTGCGCGGCTACAGCGCGCTGCAGGCCGGTCTGCTGATGCTGCCGCTGGCCGTCGCCCAGCTGCTGTTCGCCCCGCGGGCCCGGCTGGTGGTCGAGCGCCTCGGCGTCGCCGCCACCGCCGCCGGCGGCATGGTGCTGGTCGCGCTCGGCTTCGTCGGCTACACCGTGCTGACCGCGACCACGCCGATCTGGGTGCTGATCGTGCTCGGCCTGGTGATGGGTTCCGGCATGGCGCACGTCATGCCGCCGGTCACCGTCGCGATCATGGGCTCGCTGCCCCGCGAGAAGGCCGGCGCCGGCTCGGCCGTCAACAACACCTTCCGCCAGGTCGGCGGCTCGCTCGGGGTCGCCGTCCTCGGCGCGGTGCTCTCCACGGTCTACCGCGACGGGATGTCCGACACCCTCACCCACCTGCCCGAGGGGCTGCGCGACAAGGCGGGGGAGTCGCTGGAGGCCACCCTGGCCATCGCCGACCGGGTCCCGAACGGCCAGGGCAAGGCGCTGATCGCCCCGGCGCACGACGCCTTCATCCACGCCATGCACGTGGTGGCCTCGCTCTCGGTCGGCATCTCGCTGGTCGGGGCGCTGGTCGCCTGGTTCCTGCTGCCGCGCCGCGCGGCGGCCCCGGCCGGTCCGGGCGGGCGCGGCGGGCAGGGCGGCAAGGGCGAGCAGGTCCCCGAGCAGCAGGGCCAGGGCCAGGCCCGGACCCAGGACGCCATGGCGGCTGACCCAGGGGTCGGCTGAGCGACAATGGCCCTGCCGGCCGGTGGTTTGGCCGGCAGGGCCGCGGTCGGCCGGGCGGGGCGGGACCCCGTCCGCGGACCGGATCGACGGACCCGCCACGGCGCCCGCGCGCCGAGGACGGCACAGCGACACCACAGCGGACGCCGCAGCGACGCCACAACAGCGACGGCAAGGGAGAGACAGCGGGAATGAGGACGGACATGCCGAGCGCCGACCCCGGGCAGCCCTGCGCGGCGGTGCGCCGCGGCCGGCCCCGCAGCGAGGCCGCCGAGCAGGCCATCTTCGCCGCCGTCGAGGAGCTGATGGCCGGCGGCACCGCCCTCTCCGAGGTCACCATCGAGGGCATCGCCACCGCCGCCGGCGTCGGCAAGGCCACCATCTACCGGCGCTGGCCCAACAAGGAGGCCCTGCTGGTCGACGTGGTCAGCCGGCTGGAGGTCCCGATGCCGGAGCCGTCCGGCGCCGCCCGGGACGACCTGATCGCGATGATCGACCACGTCCGCCGACGCGGCCTCGCCAAGCGCACCCGCTGGGTGCTCAAGGCCGCCCTCGGCCAGATGCAGACCCTGCCCGAGCTGGCCGCCGCCTACCGGGAACGGGTGATCAAGCCGCGCCGGGAGGCCGGGCTCTGCCTGATCCGCCAGGCCGTCGCCGAGGGCGTGATCCGCGACGACGTCGACCTCGACCTGCTCGGCGACCTCCTGATGGGCCCGATCCTCTACCGCAGCATCCTGTGGGACGACTCCGACCTGGAGGACCCGCAGCTCGCCCGCAAGATGGTGGACGCCCTGCTCGACGGCCTCGCACCCCGGTAGACCACCGCTCCTCCGTGCCCGACGTGGCCTGGCTCACCAAACCGGGCCGCGCCGGAACCCGCTCCCGGGACCGCGCGTCTGTCCCGGCATAGGCTGAGCCGGGTATCCGATCAAACCGGCACCAGTCCGGCGCCGCGCCCGTACCCCCACGGACCGGACACCGGACCGGCGACGGCACGAGCGACGGGAGCCACGGCATGGCGCAGGCGGACAGCACCGAGCGGCCCACGGCCCGTGGGGATGCGGGCGCGCCCACCGACCGGACCGGCGGTTTCCTCGGACTGCGCCACTGGGGCCGGGACGCCCGCGGCAGCAGCACCTGGCGGCGCGGGCTGGTGATCGCCCTGCTGGCCCTGCTCGCCGCCGTGCTGCTGGCCCTGCACGCCGAGGTGCCGAACAGCGTCGGCAACCTCGGCAGCCTGCTGGAGACCTTCCTGCCCTGGGTGGGCCTGGCCGTCCCGATGCTGCTGGTGCCCGCGCTGCTGCGCCGCTCCGCCACCGCGCTGCTCGCCCTGCTGCTGCCCGCGGTGCTGTGGGTCAACCTGTTCGGCGGGCTGGTGTCCGACAAGAGCGGCGGCAAGGGCGACTGGACGGTGGTCAGCCACAACGTGGAGGCCGGGAACACCGACGTGCCGGGCACCGTCCGCGGCCTGGTGGCCTCGGACGCCCAGATCGTCGCCCTGCAGGAGCTGGCCGGCAACCAGCTGCGGTCATACGAGACCGGACTCGCCGGGGCGTACCCGCACCACACGGTGGAGGGGACGGTCGGGCTGTGGTCGAAGTACCCGATCGACGACGTCTCCCCGGTGGACCTGAAGATCGGCTGGACCAGGGCCTTCCGGGCCCGGGTCAGCACCCCGCAGGGCCCGGTCGCGGTGTACGTCGCGCACCTGCCGTCCGTGCGGCTCAAGGCCGAGAGCGGCTTCACCGCCCACCAGCGGGACGTCAGCGCGCAGGCGCTCGGCGACGCGATCCAGGCCGAGCCGGTGAAGAAGGTCCTGCTGCTCGGCGACCTCAACGGCACCATGAACGACCGCAGCCTGGCGCCGGTCACCTCGCAGATGCGCTCGGCCCAGGGCGCCGCCGGCGACGGCTTCGGCTTCAGCTGGCCCTCGGCGTTCCCGATGGCGCGGATCGACCAGATCATGAGCAAGGGCGGGCTGCAGCCGGTGGACTCCCGCACCCTGCCCCGGGACGGTAGCGACCACCTCGCGGTGGCCGCCACCTATCGCTTCGGCTAGCCCCGGCGCCAGCGGTTGGTGATCGGCAGGCGGCGGTCCCGGCCGAAGTTCTTGACCGAGATCTTCGGGCCCGGCGGGTACTGACGCCGCTTGTACTCGGCGGTGTCGACCAGTCGGACCACCCGGTCCACCACGGCCGGGTCGAAGCCGGCCGCGACGATCGCGTCCCGGCCCTGGTCGCCCTCGATGTAGTGGTCCAGCACGGTGTCCAGCAGGTCGTAGTCCGGCAGCGAGTCGGTGTCCACCTGGTCCGGCCGCAGTTCGGCGGACGGCGGCTTGGTGATGGTGTTCTCCGGGATCGGCGGCACCTCGCCGCGCCGCTCGGCCTCCTCGTTGCGCCAGCGGGCGAGACGGAAGACCAGCGACTTGTAGACGTCCTTGATCGGGCCGTACGCGCCCACCGAGTCGCCGTACAGGGTCGAGTAGCCGACCGCCAGTTCGCTCTTGTTGCCAGGCGCGAGCACGATGTGCCCCTCCTGGTTGGAGATCGCCATCAGCAGGGTGCCGCGCAGCCGGGACTGCAGGTTCTCCTCGGCCAGGCCGGTCAGTTCGGTGGCGCTCAGGTAGGCGTCGAACATCGGGGCGATGGGGACGGTCCGGAAGTGCAGCCCGGTGCGGCGGGCCAGTTCGGCGGCGTCGTCCCGGGAGTGCTGGGAGGAGTAGCGGCTGGGCATCGAGACGCAGTGCACGTTGTCGGCGCCGACGGCGTCCACCGCGATCGCGGCCACCAGGGCCGAGTCGATGCCACCGGAGAGGCCGATCAGCACGGACGCGAAGCCGTTCTTGACGACGTACGCCCGGGTGCCGGAGACCAGCGCGGCCCAGATCTCGGCCTCGTCGGACAGCCGCGGCGCGATGTCGGCGGTGAGCGGTTCGGCGGGGGCCGGCGACGGCTCGTCACCCAGCTCGGTGCGGACCAGGTGCAGCCCGTCGCCCAGCAGCAGGCCGTCGGTGTGGTCGCTGCTCGCGGCCGGCAGGTCGAGGTCCAGCACCAGCAGGTGCTCCTCGAACTGCGGTGAGCGGGCGAGGACCCGGCCGTCCGCGTCGACCACGATCGAGTCGCCGTCGAAGACCAGCTCGTCCTGGCCGCCGACCATGTTGACGTACGCCAGGGTGCAGCCCGCCTCGGCGGCGCGGCGCCGCACCAGCTCCAGCCGCTGGTCGTCCTTGTTCCGCTCGTACGGCGAGCCGTTGATGACCAGCAGCAGCCCGGCCCCGGCCTCCCGGGCGGCGGTGACCCGGCCGCCGTCCTGCCAGATGTCCTCGCAGATCGCCAGCGCGACGTCCACCCCGTGCAGCCGCAGCACCGGCAGCTGGTCGCCGGGGACGAACCAGCGGAACTCGTCGAAGACGCCGTAGTTGGGCAGGTGGTGCTTGGCGAAGCGGGTGAGCACCTGGCCCCGGTGCAGCACCGCGGCGCAGTTCTGCGGCGACCCGGCGGGCCGGTTGAACCGCGGCGAGGGGTGGTCGGAGCGCCCGAGGTAGCCGACCACCACGGGCACCTCGCCCAGGCCGTCGTCGGCCAGCCGGCCCGCCAGCTCGACCAGGGCGCCGCGGGAGGCCTCGACGAAGGAGTGGCGCAGCGCGAGGTCCTCGACCGGGTACCCGGTCAGGACCATCTCGGGGAACGCGACCAGCTGGGCACCGGCCTCCACGGCCTGCTTGGTCCAGCGCACCACCTCATCGCCGTTGCGGGCGAGGTCACCGACCCAGGGGTCGATCTGGCACAGGGCGACACGGAGATTGGGCATGCTCCGAAGTGTAATCGTCTAACTGACGCAATGTCCCGCGAGGGCGAGGCCCAGGGGGGTCGGCCCTGCCGTGCGGCGCGATGATCGGCCATGATGGGGGCAATCGCTCCGCGGGGTCTCTCGGGGCCTCCCGGGCGTAACACGAGCGTAAAGAGCAGAGGTGAGACTGTCCCCATGGGCAAGCAGCAGCAGTTCGTGCTTCGGACGCTCGAAGAGCGTGACATCCGGTTCGTCCGGCTGTGGTTCACCGATGTGCTCGGGTTCCTGAAGTCGGTCGCGGTGGCACCGGCGGAGTTGGAGCAGGCCTTCGAGGAGGGCATCGGGTTCGACGGCTCGGCGATCGAGGGATTCGCCCGGGTGTACGAGTCCGACATGATCGCCAAGCCGGATCCGACCACCTTCCAGATCCTGCCGTGGCGCTCGGAGACCCCGGGCACCGCGCGGATGTTCTGCGACATCCTGATGCCGGACGGCTCGCCCTCGTACGCAGACCCCCGGTTCGTGCTCAAGCGCACCCTGGAGAAGGCCTCCGACCAGGGCTTCACCTTCTACACCCACCCCGAGATCGAGTTCTTCCTGTTGAAGAACCTGCCCGGCGACGGCACCGCGCCGATCCCCGCCGACCAGTCCGGCTACTTCGACCACACCCCGCGCGGGGTGGGCCACGACTTCCGCCGCCAGGCGATCACCATGCTGGAGTCGATGGGCATCTCGGTCGAGTTCTCGCACCACGAGGGCGCCCCCGGCCAGCAGGAGATCGACCTGCGCTACGCCGACGCACTGTCCACCGCCGACAACATCATGACCTTCCGGCTGGTCATGAAGGAGGTCGCGCTGGAGCAGGGCGTGCACGCGAGCTTCATGCCCAAGCCGTTCTCCGAGCACCCCGGCAGCGGCATGCACACCCACGTCTCGCTGTTCGAGGGCGACCGCAACGCCTTCCACGAGTCCGGCGCCGAGTACCAGCTGTCCAAGGTCGGCAGGTCCTTCATCGCCGGCCTGCTGCGGCACGCCGCCGAGACGGCCGCCGTGACCAACCAGTGGGTGAACTCCTACAAGCGCATCTGGGGCGGCTCCCAGCGCACCGCCGGCGCCGGCGGCGAGGCCCCCTCGTACATCTGCTGGGGCCACAACAACCGCTCGGCGCTGATCCGGGTGCCGATGTACAAGCCGGGCAAGCAGGGCTCCACCCGGATCGAGGTCCGCTCCCTGGACACCGGCTGCAACCCCTACCTCGCCTACGCCGTCACCCTGGCGGCCGGCCTCAAGGGCATCGAGGAGGGCTACGAGCTGCCGCCCGGCGCCGACGACGACGTGTGGGCGCTGTCCGACTCCGAACGCCGCGCCCTCGGCATCCAGCCGATGCCGCAGAACCTCGGCGAGGCCATCGACCTGATGCAGCGCAGCGAGCTGGTCGCCGAGACCCTGGGCGAGCACGTCTTCGACTTCTTCCTGCGCAACAAGCGCCAGGAGTGGGAGGAGTACCGCTCCGAGGTCACCCCGTTCGAGCTGCGCAAGAACCTCCAGGTGCTGTAGGCACCGGTTCGGGAAGGGGTCCGCCCGGCGACGGCCGTCGGGCGGGCCCTTTCGTGTTCTCCCGGCGTTACTGCGTTCGGGGGACGGGCGTCGCCCCGGAGTGTGTCCGCTTGCGGCCGGGTGGGGCGGGGCGCTGGAGTGGCGGCCGGGCCGGTGGTGGCGAGGGGAATCCGGGATGGCGCGGCGGCGGGTCGTGGTGGTGCGGGCGGTGGCCCGGGGCGTCGGGGACGTGTTGTTGACGTTCGGTCTGCTGGTGGTGCTGTTCGCGGTGTACGTGCTCTGGTGGAGCAACGTGGTGTCGGACCGGGCGGCGGACCGGGCCGCCGGTCGGCTGCGCGACAGCTGGTCGACCGCCGCCCCGGCCGCGCCGCCGGCTGCGGAGTCCCCCGCGCCGGTTCCCGGGCTGGGCCGGGGCGACCTCGGCTTCCTGCACGTGCCCGCCATGGGCCGGGACTTCCAGGTGCTGATCAGGCCCGGTACGGACGAGGACACCCTGGCGGAGGGCGTGGCCGGCGTGTACACCGTGCCGTACCGCTCGGTCCCGCCGTGGGAGGGCGAGGGCAACTTCGCCCTCGCGGCGCACCGGGACGGCCACGGCGCGAAGTTCCACGACCTGGACCGGGTCGGCCCGGGTGACGCCGTGGTGGTCGAGACCAGGGAGCGGTGGTACGTGTACCGGGTCGACGGCGTGCTGCCGGAGACCTCCCCGGACGACGTGGGGGCGATCGCGCCCGTCCCCGTCGGCTCGCCGTACCGGTCGCCGGGGCGCTACATCACGCTGACGACCTGCACGCCGGCGTACACCTCGCTGCACCGGCTGGTGGTCTGGGGGAGCCTGGTCCGGGAGGAGGCGATGGCACCGGGGCGGGTGCCGCCGGTGGAGCTGCGCTGAGCGGGCCCCCGCCCGGACCGCGGGTTCAGGGACCGGGGCGTTCCACGCTCAGCAGGTCGACCTCCATGCTGACCGGGTCGGTGCCGGAGGGCGGGAGGTGGAAGGTTCCGTCACCGATCGAGAGGCTGAGGACCAGGTAGGCGGAGAAGTCCGGCCCGACGCCCGTCCCGTCGGACCACACCGGGGTCAGCCGGTCCCGGGACGGTCCGACGTACCAGGTGTCGTCGTCGGCACCCAGTCTGACGGCCACGTACACCCACTGCCCGGGGCCGATGTCCGGGCCGGAGTAGAGCGTGCTGCTGGAGCGCACGTGGTTGACGAACTCGATCCGGTCCGGGTGGTCCGCGTACCACTCGAACAGGTCGAGCTCGTTGCCGCCGTCCCGCCAGGTCCACAGGCAGGGCCAGGCGCCGGTGCCCGCGGCGGGCATCCGGACGTGCACCACCACCAGGTCGCCGGTGCGGAGCTGGAAGCCGCTGCCCCCGGAGTCGCAGGAGTCGCCGGTGGTCAGCAGACCGGTCTCCCACTTGCCGTCCGCACGGTGCTGGGCAGTGACGGTCAGGTGCCCGTCGGCCGTGCTCAGCGCGTCGCGGGTCAGCCGGTCGAGTTTCCAACTGTCGGGATTCTCGGTGCACTTGGCGTACGCGGCGCTCTGCCATCCCCACGGTCGGCCCGGTCCCAGGTCCAGTGAGGTGAACCGGTCCAGCAGGACGGTGGTGTCGTTCGACCGCGCAGCCGCGGTCACGGCCGCGGTGGGGACGGCGGCCGACGTCAGGACGGTCGTCACCGCCATCGCCAGGGCCGGCAGCAATCGGATAGCCATGCCGTTCAGGCTATGTACGGACCCGCTCACACCGGTGTCGCCTCGCTGGCGCTCCTGGCCACCGGCAGTGCCGCCGCCGCGATCGGCGTGGCCGTGAAGTGGTTCGTCCGCCGGTGACCGAATCGCTGACCGTGCTGATCCCGGCACACAACGAGGCGGACTTCATCGCGGACGCGGTGAAGTCCGCCTTCGGCCAGACGGCCCGGCCGCGAACCGTGCTGGTCCTCGCGGACTCCTGCACCGACGACACGGCGGCGATCGCCCGGCGGTGCGGCGCCGGGGTGCTGGAGGTGGACCACAGGAGCAAACCGGAGTCGCTCAACCTCGCACTCGCGGAGGTGACCACCGAGTTCGTCGCCCTGCTCGACGGGGACGGCTACTTCGCCTCCGACCGGGCACTGGAGCTGTGCCTGGAGCGGATCCGCGCCAAGGACTACGGCGGCGTCTGCATGCCGGTCACGCCGCACAGCGTGAAGGGCCTGTTCCAGCGCTCGCGGGTGATCGAGTGGGCGGTGGCCCACCGGATGTCCCGGACGGTCGAGTCGTGGCACGGCTGGGTCGGCGTGCTCTCCGGCAGCGCGCTCGACCGGGAGTACCTGTTCCTGACGGGCGCCGCCGCAACCGGCTCGGTGCTGCTGTCGGCCCTGCTCTGGCACCTGGTGGACCGGATGCCGGAGCAGGCCTGAGGGTCCTCGCCCGCTCGCCGCCCGGTCCCCGGCTTACCGCGAGAAGCACCAGATGAGCATGTCCAACCCGCGGGTGGCCCAGATCGACCTCGCGTACCACGACATCCACCGCCGGCGCGGCCTGT